>CAZJJQ010000050.1:7754-12548 GCA_964546345.1 uncultured Planctomycetales bacterium | reverse complement strand
GCGCATCGTCGCGCTGCGCAGCGGCTCGCGCATCGAGGCGATGGGCAGCCGCGGCGCCGCCGGCGCGCGGGACGCACGGGTGACGGTGGTCCTCTCCGACGGAGGCAGCCTCGAGGCGCGGAGCGGGGACACGACCACCGACCGCATCGCGGGCGAGCGGATCGAGCTCGCGCTCGTCGAGCGCGTGCCGGCCCCGGGCGAGACCAGCTTCGGCGCGTTCGCGAGCCGCGCCCGGGACGACGTCGCCCGCGCCCCCCGCGGAGCCGCCGCGGCCCCGGCACCGAAGGTCGCGAAGCCGGGTGCGGCGGCGCTCGACGACGGACGTTGGACGATGCGCGCCGACCGCATCCACGTGGTCGCCGCGTCCGCGGGGCGCGACCTCGAGGCCATCAAGCGCCTCGTGGCCGAGGGCGGCGTGGACGTGCGCAACCAGGGGGGACGGTCCGCTGCGCGGTTCGAGGGCGCCCGGCTCGAGCTCGAGGGCGCGGCGGGCCACGGCGTGCTCACGGGGAAGGCCGGCGGACGCGCGACCGTCACGCTCGGGGAGGGAGCGGCGCCGCAGCGCCTGACGTCGCCGCGCATCGACTTCGACGTGGCCGGCGGCGACTTCCTGGGCGCACGGTTCGCTCCGCCCGTCGCCGGGGTCGTGAACGGCACGCCGGGCAAGGACGGGCGGACCGATCGCTACGGGATCGTCTCGGAGGCGGGGCCGCTCACCGTCGAACGCGGCGCGCCCGGCGCGGGCTCGACGATCGTGCTGCTCGGCACCGAGGCCGCGCCGGTCCTCGTCGGTCGTACGACGCGGGACGCCCGGGGGGCCGTCGTGGGACGCCCGGTCCGCCTCTCGACGCCGAAGCTCACGCTCCTCACGTCGAAGCCCCTGGGCTCGACCGCGATGGAGCTCGACCGCCTGACGGCGGAGGGCGTCGCCACGCGCGTGGATCTCGGCGAGGACGCGCCCGACGCCACCCACGCGGTCGGCGACCTGCTCGTCTACGAGCGCGCCGCGTCCCGCATGACCCTGTCGGCCAAGGACCGGGTCCTGGTCGTGTCGCCGGACATGAACGGCCGCGTCCGGCGTTTCATGCTCGACCCCGCCACGGGCCTGTGGGACGTGGAGGGCGCGGAGCGCATCCGCGCGGAGGTGCCGCGATGAGCGTGCTCGCGTTCCTCGACATCGGCTTCAGCGAGATGCTGGTCGTCGCGTTCGTCGCCCTGATCCTGTTCGGGGGCCGCCTCCCGGAGGTCATGCGGACGCTCGGCTCGTCGTATCGCAAGTTCCGCAAGGGCATGGACGACGTGACGCGTCAGGTCACGCGCCCCGACCTGGGCCTCGACCTGAAGGACCTCGCCGATCCCTACCGCCCCATCCCGCCCGCGGCCACCACGCTGCCGCCGGTCGCGTCCCGTCCCATCGACGCCGCCTCCCCCCCGAGCCCCCCCACCTCCTCGGCACCGGCTGCGGTCGCGGACTCCCCTTCCGCCGGAGTCCCCGTCGCGGGCGCACCCGCGCCGTGGATGCCGCCGCCGACCTCGACCACGGCTCCCGCACCCGCACCCGCCGCCCCGACGACGACGCCCTCCCGCCTGGACGACGACACCCCGGACGTGTGAGCGGGGCTGTCCCGGGCTACCGCGCCTTCGCGGGACCCGCGCCCTTCGTGACCTCCTCCTCGGCGCTGTCGAAGAGGCGCTGCCACGACGTGTCGCGATCCACGTCCACGACCTTCACGTGCTCGCGCAGCGCGCGCGCGATTTCGGGACCCTGCGCGACGAAGAAGAACAGGCTCGAGCCATGGCGGCTCTGCAGCTCGTCGAGCAGCTCCCGGGTGGGAGGCTCCATGATCGCGAACGTCCGCGTGCGACCGAACACGCCGAGGGGCATCACCTGATGGCGATGCAGGACCTCGGGGGGCACGGACGAGACCAGGTCCTTGTCGAAGCGGTAGCCGGAGAGCGACTGGACCGGCAGCTGGTACTGGGACGCGATCGTCTTCGCGAAGTCCCAGGGCGACAGCGCACCGGACTCGAGCAGCACCACGCCGAGGGACTCGTTCGTCTCGCGCGCGCTGGCGAGGAGCTCGTCCATGCGCTCGCGCGTCGCGACGCCCTGGGCGACGAGCATCTGGTCGAGGGGGCGACGGAGGAAGCGGTCGAAGGGGTCCACGGGGGGGGTGCTCCGGCGCCCCTATCGGCCGACCCCGGCACGAATCTGAAAGGCCACCCCCGGACGGGCGCCCCGGGGGGGCCGTGACCCCGACGGGGGGCCGCGCCCGACCCCGGCGCTCCCGAGGACGTGAGGCTCAGATGTCGAGGTTGGTGACCTCCATGGCGTTCTCCTCGATGAAGATGCGCCGGGGCTCGACGGACTCACCCATCAGGAGACCGAACAGGCGATCGGTCTCGGTCCCGTCCCCGATGTGGACCTTGACGAGCGTGCGCCGCTCGGGATCCATCGTCGTGACCTTCAGCTGGTCGGGGTTCATCTCGCCGAGACCCTTGTAGCGCTGGACGTCCACCCCCCGCTGTCCGCCCTTGCGGACCTCGAGCAGCAGGTCGTGCAGGCAGAAGACCTCGACCGGATCGGCGCCCTCCTGGACGTAGCGTCCGATGGGTTTCGCCCCGACCTTGGCGACGGCCTTGCCCGACGTCGGCGCGACGGCCGAGGCGGTCGCGGGCGGGGACCACGTGCGGGTGTCGATGCCGAGCTTCTGCAGCGCCTTCACGGTGCGCTCGATCTCGACGTGCTCGTAGACCTTCGACCGGATGAGCACCGCCCCCTCGCGCAGCTTCGGATCCTCCGTGTCGTAGACGACCCGTGCGTCCGCAGGGAGGGCGGCCAGGCGGCGCTTGATCTCGTCGTCGGAAGCGAGCAGCTCGGGCTCGGCGAGCTTGCCGTTCCCGTTGCCGCGGCCCGCGGCCTTCGCCGGCCGCCAGATCTCGACGGGCAGGCGTCCGTCCTTCTCGGCGGCGAGGTACTGCGCCAGGCCGACGCCGCGCCGCTCGACCGAGCGGGCCTGCTCCTCGAGGCGGGCGAGCGCGTCGATCACCTTCGTGAGCGAGGCACCCTGGATGGCGTCGCCCTTCGCCGGCTCGAACTTCGCGTTCTCGCTGCCGAGCGCCTGGAGGCGGTCCTTGAGCGCCTTCTCCTCGAAGACGTACTCCTCGGTCTTCTTCTTCGCGATCCGGAACAGCGGCGGCTGGGCGACGTAGACGCGCCCCGCCTCGATGAGCGGCAGCATGTGGCGGAACAGGAACGTGAGCAGCAGCGTGCGGATGTGGCTGCCGTCCACGTCGGCGTCCGTCATGATGATGATCTTGCCGTAGCGGAGCTTCCCGAGGTCGAACCCCTCGCCCCCCTCCTCCACGCGCCCGATGCCGGTGCCCACCGCGGTGATCAGCGTGCGGATCTCCTCGTGGCCGAGCATCTTGTCGAGGCGCGCCTTCTCGACGTTGAGGATCTTGCCGCGCAGCGGGAGGATGGCCTGCGTGGCGCGGTCGCGGCCCATCTTGGCCGTGCCGCCGGCCGACTCGCCCTCGACGATGAAGAGCTCGGTGGACTCGAGGTCCTTGCTCGAGCAGTCGGCGAGCTTGCCGGGCAGGTTGCCGCTGGCGAGCGCGCCCTTGCGTCGTACGAGGTCCTTCGCCTTGCGCGCGGCCTCCCACGCCCGATAGGCGAGCACCGCCTTGTCGAGGATCTGACGGGCGGTCTTGGGGTGCTCCTCGAGGTGGTTGGCCAGCGCGTCTCCGAACGCGCTCGCGACCGCGCCCTCCACCTCGCCGTTGCCGAGCTTGGTCTTCGTCTGGCCCTCGAACTGGGGCTCGCGCACCTTCACCGAGATCACGGCCGTCAGGCCCTCGCGGAAGTTGTCGCCGGAGGGCTTCTCCTCGGGCCCGAAGAACTTCTCGCGGCGCGCGTACTCGGAGAGGCGGCGCGTGAGGGCCGTGCGGAAGCCGGAGAGGTGGGTGCCGCCCTCGAGCGTGTGGATGTTGTTCGCGAAGGACTGCTCGACGGGGTTGAAGCCGGTGTTGTACTGCATCGCGACCTCGATCGCGACGCCGTCGGCCTCCTTCTCGAAGTAGATCACGTCGGGATGGAGGATCTCCTTGCCCTCGTTGAGCCACTTCACGAACTCGCGGATGCCGCCGTCGTACTTGAAGTGCTCGGACTTCGGCGGATCGGTGCGTTCGTCGGTGACGTGGATCGAGAGGCCCTTGTTGAGGAAGGCCAGCTCGCGCAGGCGCGACACGATGGTCCCGAGGTCGAACTTGACGACCGGGAAGATCTTCGGGTCGGGCTTGAAGTAGACCGTGGTGCCGCGCTTGTCGGTCTTGCCGCGCGCCTCGAGCTTCGTCGTGGCCTTGCCGCGCTCGAAGGCCTGGAACCAGACCTTCCCCTTCTGGTGGACCTCGACCTCGCAGACCTCCGACAGCGCGTTCACCACGCTGGCGCCGACGCCATGGAGGCCGCCGGAGACCTTGTAGGCGCCGCTGTCGAACTTGCCGCCGGCGTGCAGCTTCGTGAACGCCACGGTGACGCCGGAGAGGCCCTGGCCGGGGACCTCGTCCACCGGGATGCCGCGCCCGTCGTCGCTCACCACGATCCCGTCGTCGGGGGTGATCCGGACGTGGATGTGCTTGCAGAACCCGGCCAGCGCCTCGTCCACGCTGTTGTCCACGATCTCGTAGACGAGATGGTGGAGGCCACGGATCGTCGTGTCGCCGATGTACATGCCGGGGCGGCGGCGCACGGCCTCGAGGCCCTCGAGCACCTGGATCTTGTCGGCCCCGTAG
>CAZJJQ010000050.1:0-7744 GCA_964546345.1 uncultured Planctomycetales bacterium | reverse complement strand
TTCTCGCCGCCGGCGGCGCGTCCGTCGCCGATCGCGTCCTTGCGCTCGCCGGCGGGCTTGCCGGCCTTCGCCTTCGGGTCGTCGGTCGCCCGCTCGGCGAGGCGGTCGAGGCCCCGCTGCTCCTCCTCGGACCGAGCGGGGGGACCCCCGGCGCCCGCCGTGGGCTCCTTGCCCTTCCCGCCCTTGGCGGCGTCCCCGCCCGGGCCCTTCTTCGGCTTGTCGTCGTCTTGCTTCGAGTCGTGCTTGGGAGCGGGGGTCATCGAGGTCCTTCGCCCGCCGCTTCGAAGCGGAGGGCCGTGATCGGGTCGTCGGGCAACAGGGACTTGAGCGCGGCGAGGAGGCGCTCGGCGTGGAACTGCGCGAGCTCCTGCCGGAGGGGCGCGGAGCCGACCGAGACGATGAGCGTCCCGGCCATCAGCCGATGCGGAGTGGCGATGCCTCGCCACGCGGGGTCGGCCACCCTCTCCCACGCGGAGAGGACCCGTCGGGTCACGGACTTCGACGGTACCCCGAGAGAACGCAGGGCCCCCCCGAGGAGGTCGCCGATCGGACGGGGCTGGCCGCCTCTGGAGCCGGCGGTCACGCACCCTCCGTGACGGAGACGGGCATCACCACGTACACGTAGCCGGCCCCGTCGGTGAGCTTGCCGGGAGCCTTCGGGTTGGTGAACTCGAAGCGGACGGGTCGAGCCGGGTCCATCACCTTGAGGGCGTCGAGGATGAACGCCGGGTTGAAGCCCAGCCGCTCCGGGACGTCGTCGTACGGGATCTCGAGCTCGACCTTGGCCTCGCCCACCTCCGGCGCCCGGGACGAGAGCGTGAGGCGTCGCGCCCCGAACTCCATGGCGACGGACTGGGCCTCCTTCGTCGTGAGGAGCGAGGCGCGGCGGAGGGCGGTGGCGAGGTCGCCCGCGGGCGCCTCGAACCCTCGCGCGCTCGGCGGGGGGATGACCTGGTCGTACGGAGGGAAGGACCCGTCGATGAGGCGCGAGGAGAGGACCGTGCCCCCGGAGCGGAAGAAGATGCGCCGTTCCTCGACCGCGAGGTCCACCCGCGCGCCTTCTCCGGCGGCGAGGCGGGAGAGCAGGCTCAACGGCTTGGTGCCGACGATCACGCGGGACTCGGTGCCGGGGCCCCCCTCCGTCGGCGCGACCGCCTTCGCCAGACGCCGGCCGTCGGTGGCCACCAGCTCGAGCTCCCCCTTCGCGAGCTTCAGCTGTACGCCGTGCAGGGCGAAACGACCGGGCTCGCGCGCCGTCGCGAACAGGGTCCGGTCGATCATCCCGCGCAGGACGGCGGCCTCGATGGTGGCCAGCGCGGTCGCCGGGAACGCGGGCACCGCCGGGAACTCGGCAGGATCGTCCCCGTGGATGCGGAAGTGGCACTGCTCGGTGTCGATGTCGAGCCGTCCATCCGCACCGACCAGGGTGAGGTCGCTCGAGCCCTCCCCGACCTCGCGAAGCACCGCCACCAACCTCGTCGCAGGGACGACGACGACGCCGGGCTCGGCGACCCGGGCGTCGGGGAGCAGCATGCGCAGGGAGACGTCGAGGTCGTTGGCCTCGACGACGACCCCATCGTGCTCGGTCGCGCGCAGGGCGACACACTCGAGGATGCGCTTGGGGCTCTTGGCGGCGGCGACACCGGCAGCCTGCCCGACCGCGTGGAGGAGCAGGGAACTCGGCAGGGTGAAGCGCATCCGAGATCTCCGGACGGGAAGGGCTTCCGAGCCTGATCTTCTTCCGATCTGCAGAAGAAGAGAATCTTCAGTTCGTCGTCGTACTAGAGAGGGTCGTCCGGATGTGGATTCGCGGACATTCGAGAAGACGTATCTCTTTTTGCCTCAACTACTTGCGACGACATCGCGCCGTACCTGACAGGCGTGGGAAACCAGGCCCGGATTGTACGGAAACGGGGGGGACCGCCCCAGCGAAATCGGGAGATTTCGGTACCCTGCGGACCCCCCCCGGAACCGCGCCCCATTCGTCCCCGATCCGTCCCCGCCCCGCCATCGGGTTCTCCCCGGGAAACGCACGCCCGGAACCCCCACATCTTGGGTGTCCTTCGACGATCGGGCCCCGAGCCCAGAGCCGACACCGGTACGCGGATTCCCTGAAGAACCGGTGGAGAGACGCCACAACTCCTTGGGTGCCAGGATGTTGCGGCACTTCGGGAATGTGGGAACGCAGACGGGTGCGGGAGGGCCCGTCCCGTGCGACCGGGTGCCGAGGACGGGGGGCGCCTTCTTCGCGTCCCCTACCGTGCGCAGATCCGGTCCTTCAGGTGCGCCAGCTGGTGCTTGAGGCCGTCGTCGGAGGCGACCTGCTCCGCGATCCGGTCGGTCGCGTAGAGCACCGTCGTGTGGTCGCGGCCCCCGAACCAGTCCCCGATCTCGAGCAGGGACATCCGGGTCACGTCGCGGGCCAGGTACATGACCACCTGGCGCGGGAAGGAGATGCTCTTCGTCCGGCGCTTCGAGCGGAGGTCGGAGACCTTCACGTCGTAGTGCGCCGCCACCACCTGGGCGATCCGGTCGATGCCGACCGCCTTCTGCTCGTGTCGGAGGGTGGCCTCCAGCGCGACCTTCGCGATGGCCAGGTCCACCGGCACGTGCTCCATCTGCGCGCGCGTCCGCACCGAGGCGATGGCGCCCTCGATCTCGCGGATGTTGTTGCGCACGTTCGTCGCGACGTACTCGACCACGTCGTTGGGGAGCGGCAGGCCCATGAGCTCGGCCTTCCGCCGGATGATCGCCATCCGCGTCTCGGTCTCGGGCTGCTCGAGCTTCTCGACCAGGCCCCACTTGAACCGCGACACGAGACGCTCCTCGAGCGTCGGGATGTCGGTCGGGGGCGCGTCGCTCGAGAGGATGATCTGCTTCCCCGCCTGGTAGAGCGCGTTGAAGGTGTGGAAGAACTCCTCTTGCGTGCGCTCCTTGTTCGCGAGGAAGTGCACGTCGTCGATCACGAGCATGTCCACGTTGCGGAACCGCCGGCGGAACTCCTCGGTCGCGTTGCGCCCGAGGGCCTCGACGAACTCGTTGGTGAACTGCTCGCACGACCGGTACGCGATGCGGAACGTCGGGCGACGTCGCAGGATCTCGTGACAGATGGCCTGGAGGAGGTGCGTCTTGCCGAGGCCGACCGACCCGTAGAGGAACAACGGGTTGTTCCCGGTGCCCGGGTTGTCGGCGACGCCGCGGGCCGCGGCGTGCGCGATCGCGTTCGACGGGCCCGTGATGAAGTTGTCGAAGACGTAGGACGGCTGGAGGAGCGGCGCGTCGAGCGGAGCCTGGGGGACGCCGCCGCGGGAGGAGGAGGGGGGCGCGGGGGGAGGGGCGAGGACGCCGGAAGGAGCCGCGACCGCGGCGGGGGCGACCTGGGGGCGTGCCGGGCGGGGCTCGGGTCGGGAGGCGTCGGTCGCGTCCGGGCGGGCGGACGGGGCGTCCGTCGCCTCGGGGAAGTAGCGCGGCGTACTCGTCGCCGCCGCCCCCGCCGCCCCCGACACCTTCGAACCTGCCGCCTCTCCCGGGGCTCCTGCGGCGGAGGGAAGCGCCGCCGCGGCGCCGAAGGGGCGCACGGTGGCGCCCGCCTCCGCCGACGTGCCGCCCTCGCGTACGGCGAAGGCGACCTCGACCCGGTGGCCGAGCACCTCGGCCGCGGCCTCGGCGACCTTGCCGCGGAACTCGCGGGTCATCCACTCCTGCATGAACGCGCTCTTCACCCCGACGACCAGCTCGCCGTCGGTGAGGCGTTCGCAGCCCGCGCCCGAGAACCAGGTGGCGAACTCGGACCGCCGGAGGCGGCGGCGCAGCACCTCGAGGATCCGACGGAACTCGTCGGCGCGGGACTCGGTGGTTCGCGAGCTCATGCGGGGCGGAGGCGCGCTCCTTCGTCGGTAGGGGGGCGGAACCTACGGGCGCCTCGGCGGTGCGTCAACGTCGGGCCGGGAGTCCGCAAAGGAACGATCACGGAACTCGGTGTTCCATAGCAGGGCCGATACGGCGCGCTCCGCGAGGCGTGGTGGACGCCGTCACCTCGCGAGACCGCGAAGCCGTGCGACGACGGCGGGGAGGACGCGAAGCACCTCGTCTACGTCCTCGGCGGCGCTCGAGTCGCCGAGGCTCAGGCGGATGGTGGAGGCCGCGGTGCGTCGGGGAAGTCCCATGGCGAGCAGGACCGGGCTGGCGTCGGAAGCCCCGACGGCGCAGGCGCTTCCGGTCGAGACGGCGAAGCCGGCCAGGTCGAGGTTGACGAGGAGGGCTTCACCCTCGCACCCGTCGATCGCCACCGTGACGGTGGTGGGGAGCCGGCGGTCGGCAGGGCCTAGCAGGGTGACGCCAGGCAGCGATGTGAGCCCCGCCCGGAGCCGGTCGGAGAGCGCGCCGAGGCGCACAATCCGCGCGGACCGACCGGTCTCCGCGGCTTCCAGCGCCGCCGCCAGCGCGACGGCGCCCGGGACGTTCTCGGTCCCCCCGCGGATGCGCTCCTCCTGGGGCCCCCCCCGGAGCAGGGGCTCGAGCTTGGTCCGCCGGCGGACGTACAGCGCCCCGATGCCGGGGGGAGCCCCGAACTTGTGACCCGACAGGGCGAGGAGGTCCACCCCGAGCGTGTCCACCCGGAGGTCGAGGAGCCCCGCCCCGAGGCAGGCGTCGCAGAACACGAGGGTCCCCCGGGGGCGGACGGCGGCGGCGACCTCCGCCACGGGCAGGATCGCGCCGGTCTCGTGGTTGGCGAGCATGACGGCCGCCACCGTCGTCCCGGGGGAGCAGGCGGCCGTGATCGCGGCCGCATCCACCCCCCCGTCGGACCGGGGGGGGACCCGGGTGACGACGTACCCCTCGGCTTCGAGCGCCGCTGCGGGGTCGAGGACGGCCGCGTGCTCGATGGCGGTGACCACCACCCGCCGGCCGACGGACGCACGGGCCCGGGCCGCCCCGACGAGGGCCAGGTTCGCGGCCTCGGTGCCCCCGCTCGTGAACAGGACCTCCCGCCCGCGGCAGCCGAGCACGGCCGCGACCCGTTCCCTCGCCCCCTCGAGGAGGTCCCGGGCACGGCGCCCTTCTCCGTGGGGAGAAGACGGGTTGCCCAGGGGACCCGCGAACGCGTGCTCGAGGGCCGCGCGCGCGGCGGGGTGGAGCGGCGTCGAGGCGTTGTGGTCGAGGTAGAAGCGTCGCATGGTCGGCCGTAGGGCCGAGGATACGCTCGCCGTGGGTCGGGCGGCCACCGCCGCATGCCCGCGGGAGCCGCGCCCGTCCGGAGGGTCTGCGTGTCCGAGCCGCGAACGGGTTCCGTCGCCTTCGAGCTCGCCGCGATCGCGGCATCGCCGCGCGGCGTCCTCGTCGTGGACAACGTGGACTCGTTCCCGTGGAACCTCGCGCACCTCCTGGCGCAGCTCGGGGCCGACGTCGCCGTGGTCCGCAACGACGCCGTGACGGTGGAGGACGTGCTCGCGGCCCGGCCCCGGGGCGTGCTGCTGTCGCCCGGGCCGAAGACGCCGCACGAGGCCGGCATCAGCATGGGCCTCGTGCGCGCGTGCGCGGAGGCGCGCGAGCCGCTGCCGCTGTTCGGGGTCTGCCTGGGGCTCCAGTCCCTCGGGGCCGCCCTCGGGGCGCGGATCGTGCGGGCCGTCGTGCCGGTGCACGGGCGCGCGACCGACGTGCTCCACGACGGCGCGGGATGTCTGTCGGGGCTGCCCTCCCCGTTCCGCGCGGCGCGGTATCACAGCCTCGTGGTCGAGGAGGCCTCCCTGCCGCGCGATCTCGCGGTCACCGCGCGTTCGCCGGAGGGCGAGATCATGGCCCTGCGGCACCGGACCCGGCCCCTCGAGGGAGTCCAGTTCCACCCGGAGAGCTACCTCACGCCCGCGGGCCCGCGCATCCTCGCGGCGTTCCTGCGCACGTGCGGCCTGCGCGTCCGTCGCGCAGCCGCGGTCGTCCGATGACGCCGGGCCCCGCCGGGGGCGTGGCGCGCGGAGACGGGTAGGATTCGGCCCGCCATGGAACCCTTCGCCGACCGTCTGGACGACGCCGTCTCGCGCAAGCGCTCCCCGCTGTGCGTCGGCATCGATCCGCGCCTCGACAAGCTCCCCGCCGACGTGAGGGGGGCCGCGGGAGGCGATCCCGGGAAGGCGCTCCTGCGCTTCGGCCTCGAGCTGATCGACCTCGTCGCCCCGTTCGCGGCCTGCATCAAGCCCAACATCGCGTTCTTCGAGGCCTACGGCCTCTCGGGCCTCTCCGCGTACGCGGGAATCGTGCGCGGAGCGCGTGCGCGGGGGCTGCTCACCATCGGCGACGCCAAGCGCGGCGACCTCGGCGCCACCGCCGAAGCGTACGCCCAGGCGCACCTCGCGCCGGGCGCCGACTTCGAGGTGGACGCCCTCACCGTGAACGCCTACATGGGCGGTGACTCGCTCGAGCCCTTGGTGACCGCGGCGGCGAAGGCCGGCAAGGGCCTCTTCGTCCTCGTGCGCACGAGCAACCCGGGCGCCGTGGATCTCCAGGACGCGCCCACCGACGGCGGGCTCGTCTACGAGCGCATGGCGCGGCTCGTCGAGGGCTGGGGCCGTGCGCACCGGGGCCGCTCGGGGCTCTCCCTCGTGGGGGCCGTGGTCGGGGCGACGTGGCCGGAGCAGGCGAAGCGGCTGCGGGCCGCGCTGCCCGCGACGCCCTTCCTCGTGCCCGGCTACGGCGCGCAGGGCGCCACCGCCGCCGACGTCGCGGCCGGCTTCCTGCCCGGCGGTCGTGGGGCCGTGGTGAACGCCTCGCGCAGCGTGATCTTCCCGACCCTGAAGACCCCCGACGCCTCGTGGCGCGACGCCGTCGTCGCCGCGGCGCGGGCCGCCCAGGAGGAGCTCGATGCCGCCGTCCGTCGTTGACGCCCCCTGGTACGTGCACGCGTTCGGGCCCCTCTACCTGACGGTGTACGGGCACCGCGACGACGCGGAGGCACGCCGCAACGCGCCCCGGATCGCGCGGCTGCTGGCCCTGCGGCCCCATGCACGCGTGCTCGACCTGGCGTGCGGCGAGGGCCGCTACACGCGGGCCTTCGCGTCGATGGGGCACCGGGTGACGGGCCTCGACCTCTCGGAGGACCTGCTCGCCGAGGCGAGGCGGCGGAGCCCCAACCTGCCGGGCGCGCCGACGTACCTGCGCGCAGACATGCGGGAGATCCCCTTCTTCGAGCAGTTCGACGCCGTCGTGTCGCTGTTCACCTCGTTCGGCTACTTCGACGATCCGGGCGACGACGAGAAGGTGCTCGCGGGGGCCGCGCGGGCGCTCGTCCCCGGAGGGCGCCTGCTGCTCGACCTGCCCAACCCGGAGCTGGTGCGCAGCGCGCTCGTGGCCTCGAACGAGGAGGTGCGCGGCACCTGGCACCTCCGCTACGAGCGGAGCATGGACGACGCGACGCCGTCGGGTCCGTACGTGCGCAAGCGCATCGTCGCGACCGACCTGCGCACCGGGCACGTCGAGGGCGACATCCGCGAACGGGTGCGGCTCTACACCCCCGACGCGCTCGATCGCATCCTCGGGGCGGCGGGGCTCGAGCCCGACGGCGCCCGGCTCGGCGACTTCGACGGGACGCTGCTGTCCCCCACGTCGCCGCGGTTCATCCGGGTGGCGCGGCGGCCTCTCCGCCGGCGCGCCCGTCCCGTCGGCGCCTGACCCGTGGCGGGCGCGCCGCCGCTCCCCGCGGTCCCGCGCGCCTTCGCGGTCAAGAAGGTGGTGGGGACGTGCCGCAGGAAGA
>CAZJJQ010000049.1:0-12568 GCA_964546345.1 uncultured Planctomycetales bacterium | reverse complement strand
CGGTCGAGCTGGGCCTCGGGCAGCGGGTAGGTGCCCTCCTGCTCGATGGGGTTCTGGGTGGCCAGCACGAAGAACGGCCGCGGGAGGTCGTACGTCCTCCCCGACGCGGTCACGCGCCCTTCCTGCATCGCCTCGAGCAGGGACGACTGGGTCTTCGGCGGCGTGCGGTTGATCTCGTCGGCGAGCAGCACGTTCGTGAACACCGGCCCCTTCACGAACCGGAACGTCCGGCGGCGGTCCACCGGATCCTCCTCGAGGATCTCCGTGCCCGTCACGTCGCTCGGCATGAGGTCGGGGGTGAATTGGATGCGCTTCCCGTCGAGGTCGAGGAGCGACGACAGCGCGCGCACCATCCGCGTCTTGGCGAGCCCGGGCACCCCCACCAGGAGGCAGTGCCCGCGGGCGAAGAGCGCCGTCAGCAGCAGGTCCACCACCCCCCGCTGCCCCACGATCACCCGGCCGATCTCGGAGAGCACGCGTTCGCGGGCGTCGTGGAGCCGGGCGACGGCGGCCGCGTCCGGGTCCGCGGCGGGCTCGGCGGCGCGCACCGCCTTCGGGCGCACGGGAGGGTGGGCGGCGGGGGGCGTGCCGGCGTCGCGGGCTCGGTCGGACGTGGTCATGGGTCACCGGGTCATCGCGTAGAGGATGAGGTTCTCGCCGACGCGGATCGCGTCGGCCGGGGCGTAGCCTCGGGACAGCGGGTGGTCGTCCCCCTGCCAGCCGCCGCCGAGGTCGTACGGCGAGACGATCACCGCGAGGCGCCCGTCCACGTCGATCCCCTCGAGGTAGGGGGCTTCGAGGTCGGGCCGCTCGCGGCGCAGGGCCGGCGTGTAGGTCACCCGCTCGATGCGGTGGAGCGAGGTCCACAGCGGGTGCTCGGGAGGAAGGGGGCGCGGGGTCCCGAAGGGGACGATCCGACGGATCTCGCGACGGACGTGCCCGGTGAACCAGGGCAGCCCCAGGGACGCGTCGAAGAGGATCGTCCCGCCCCGCGCCACGAACGCCTTCAGGGCGCCGACCGCCTCGTCGGAGAAGGAGAACGCGTCGAGGCCCGCGACGTAGAGGAAGGACAGGCCCGTGAGGTCGTCCTTCGAGGGGTCCACGGTGCGTCGGCGCAGCGTCACCTTCGCGTTCGTGCGCACCGCCAGCGCCTTGAGCAGGTTGCCGGGGCCGCCCGGGTCCGTGTTCCAGACGCCGCCGTGCCGCACCTGGGCGAGCACGAACTCGTCGGTCGCGGGCTTGCCGTCGTCCTCCCCGTAGAGCTCGGGGCGCGCGTGGCTCCGTCCGAGCGCCGCGTAGCCGAGCGCGTACGACACGAGGTTGAGGCCGAGCTCCTTCGCGGAGCGCGGGTCGTAGTAGATCGCGCCGGGGATCAGCGACGGCTCCGCGTTGTCCCAGCCGCCGCCCATGCCGAACTTCGACAGCACGACGGCGACGCGGCAGCCGACGTAGACGCCCTCGAGCGCGGGGCGATCGGTGCCCGCCGCCGGCGGCAGGGACGCCTTCACGGCGTCGGCGGCCATGTGATAGATCGGGTGCTCGGGGGGCAGCTCGCGGAGGGGCTCCTCGGGGAACAGCCGTCCGCACAGCGCCCGGACCGACTCGGTGAAGTACGGGCTGCCGGCGATCGCGTCGCACCAGACCATGCCGCCCGCGAGGACGAAGCGCCGGAGCACCGCCTCCTGGTCGCCCGAGAGCGCGAGGCGCCGCCCGCCCGACACGTAGAGGACGGGCGTCCGGAGCGGGTCGGGGTCGAACGAGGAGAGCCGCACCGTGTCGGCGCGGTACTCGACCCCCAGCACCTTCGCGGCACCCTTGAGGAGCTGCTGGGCGTCCGCCGGGCACATGTTCCAGTCCTCGACGCGGAGCTTGGACCCGTCCTCGAACGAGAAGTCGGCCCCCGCCCCCCACACCACCTTTCCCACGAGCAGCGGCGGGGCCGGCGGGCGCTTGCGTTCGGTCCGGCGCAGCGGCGTCGCGGGGAGGGGCAACGGCGGGAACGACTCCCCTCCCTGGATGCGCTGCGGAGCCGCCACCTTCCCTCCGCCGATGGGCCGCAGCCAGTCGTCCTCGCCCCCGCCCCCACCGCGCGCGACGCCGGCGACCAGGGCGAGCGCGAGCGTCGTCACGAGCACGCGGAGGGGGGACGGGCGTCGCGTCTTCATGGGAGACCTCATCGGGAGGGAGCCGGCGGCCGAGCGACCTCGGCGGCCTCCTCGGAGTAGGGGAACTCGGCGGCCAGGCGGGCCCGCACGGTCGCGGCGCCGGCCGCGTCGCCCGCGCGCTCGCGCGCGCCCGCGAGGAGCAGGAGCGCCCGCGGCGTCGCCGGGCCGTCGGGCTCGAGCAGGAGCGCGCGTTCGAGGAGCACGACGGCGCGTTTCGGCTCGTCCATGTGGAGCCACGCGTCGGCCAGGAGGACCGGCGCCTCCGCGCGGAGGTGCTCGCGGGGGAAGTCGGCGAGCACCTCGCGGGCCCCCTCCACGGCCGCGGCGGCGTCTCCCCCCGCGATCCACGCCGAGACCGCGTGGAGGCGGGCGCGACGCGACGCCTCGGCGGTCCGCCGGTCCTCGGCCCCGCGATCGGACGCCGCGCCGATCGCCTTCGCGGCCTCCTCTACGCGCCCGAGGGTCACGAGCGCGTCGGCCCGCGCCAGGGCCGCCCGCCGGGCACCCTCCGGTCCCAGGTCGGCCGGACGCTGACCGTCGAGGAGGCGCAGCGCCCCGGCGGCGTCCCCGCGCTCGACGGCCTCCTCGGCGGCGGCCACCGCCGCGCGGGCGAGGTCGCGCGGCGCAACGTCGGGCGTCGTCGCCGCGAGGGAGAGGGCGCGCGCGCGACGGGCCCCGTCCCACGTCCTGCCCACGTCGAAGAAGTCCGCGACCGCGAGGAAGACCTCGACCCTCGGGGCCCCGGCGAGCCCGTCCACGCGCGCGAACGCGTCCTCGGCGACCTGGCGCCGGAGCTCGTCCGAGCCCAGGGCCTCCGCCGCGCGCAACGCCGGCGCGATCTCCGAGGCCGAGAAGCCCGTGGCGGCAGCCTCCCCGAGGGCCGTCGACCACGCGGGCTCCGAGCCCGGCGCCACCGGGATCAGCTGCGACGCGAGCGGGTTCGCGGCGACGCGCTGCGCCCCCGTCGTCGCCCGCCCCGTCGCCCCCTCTGCGGCGACGCGCACGGTCCGGACCCCGCGCCCGACGTAGACGTGCTCGACCGGCGACCCCGTGCCCTTGCGTCCGTCGCCGAAGTCCCAGGCGCACGCCGGGCCGGCCGCGGCCCCGGCCGCCTCGAAGCGCATCCGCACGAGGTACGCGCCGCCGGCGTCGTAGTGCTGGACCGTGCTCCACACGAAGTCGGCGGGGGCCGCGCCCGTCGCGACCTCCACGAGCCCCGCCTCGGCCGGGATGGCCTGCACGTAGTCGGCGTCCCAGAGCACGCGCCACGCCGGCTCGTTCGCCTTCCGGATCCCGACCACGGCGGCGGAGGTCCCCACGCCCGTCTCGAAGTGCAGGTACTCGATCGGGTGGACCCCGGCCTCGAGGTGGACCCGCATGCGGAACTCGCCCCGCTGCGCCGACCAGGGTCCGCGCGCCTTCGACCACAACGACGCGTCGTGCCCCTCGACCACGAGCATCGAGGCCCCGCTCGACGCGGTGCACAGGTCGTACTCGCCCGCATCCGCGACCCGGAAGAAGCCGCGCCAGGTCGCGATCCAGGTCGCGCTCGACCCGCCGGGGTTCGCCCCGTCGAAGATCTTCCGCCGCAACGTGCGCGCCTCGACCTGCGTCGCCACGCGCAGCGCGAACTCCGCGTCGTACGGCACGTTGACGGGGAACGGGCTCGCCCACCCCCGCACCTCGCACACGAGCCCGCCGTCGCGCACCCACGCGGGCGACGGCACCTTCGGCGCGGCGTTCCCCCAGTACGCGACGTAGCGCGCGGCGGGGTCCTTCGCCTCGAAGAGGAACGACACGAGGTCGCCGGGGCCGACCTCGAGGACCTCGACGCCCACGGGCGCGCCGTCGGGCCCGATCACCCGCAGGTCCACGCCGTCGGCGGCGAGCGCACCGTGGGTCGTCATCGTCACGGAGGCCGTGTGCGGGGCGAGGGGGCCCGAGATGGCGAGCGTCAGCACTCGACGGTACGCCCAGGCGCGATCCCACCACGGGATCGGCTCCGTCGGCGGCGTGGCCGTCGGGACCGAAGGGGTGGAGGGAATCGGGGGGGCGGCGGGGGGCAGGGCGCCCGGCTTCGCACGGGGCGGCTTCCCGGGGCTTCCCTTCGCGAACGCTGCCGGCGCGCTCCCCCCCGCGCAGGGGACGAGCACGGCGAGCACGATCCCCGCGATCCGCGCGAGGTGCGCGAAGCGGAGGACCTTGCGCCACGGCGCGCCCCCCGTCCCACGACGCGTCGCGGCCGCGCACCGCGGGGGTCGCGCGCGCGGGGACGAGCGGGGGTTCTCGGCGTCGTCCACGGGCACGATCTTCCTCGGACACGTCGGAGGATGGAACCCCTCCTCCGAGGCGTCGGTTTCACGCATCGCCGAAATTCGCGCTCCCACGCCTCGCTGCGCGTCGTTGGCGTCGCACGCGCAACGGAAACGTCGCACGGGTCGTCGCCGGACGTGCATCACCTAGGAAGAACGGCGGCGCCGCGCCCCCATTTCGTGGCTCCCCTCCCTTCCCGTGGACGCAGGAGGGCTCCGGGACGGCGTTCCGTCCCGGAGCCCTTCGACGCGATGCGCAGCACGTACGAGCGTCGGCTAGTGGATCTCGAAGCTCGCGAGCACGCCCGCGTGGTCCGACGGCCACAGCCCACCCCGACGATCGGCGGGATCCTCGCCGAGGAGATCCACCCCCTCGAGGACGATGTCGGCGCCGGCGAAGAACACGAGGTCGATGCGCTCGGTGAGCGCCGTGCCGACGGCCGGACCGGCCAGCCCTCCCGGACGGCCCCACGTCGCGCCGGGCACCCCGGGATGCGCGAGGCTCCAGGCGTCGTCGTAGCCCACCGCGAGCACGTCGAAGTAGGTCTGCGTGAGGTCGGGACCCGGACGCCGCAGGGCATCGGAGTTGAAGTCGCCCATGAACACGACCTCGAGCGAGCCGTCGAAGAGCGTGTTCAGCGCCTCCGCGGCCTGCGCCCGCTGCACCTCTTCGTCGTCGGACGCGAGGTGGGTGCTCACGACGCGCACGATCCGTCCCCCGATCCACACGTCGGCGGACACCCAGCCGTTCCAGAGCGTGACCCCGGACGGGCCCGGCAGGCCCACGCCGTCCCGGTAGACCCCGCTGCGCAGGCGGTAGAGGTGCACGCCGTCCTGCAGGAGGTCGGCCCTCGCCAGCAGCACCTCGCGGTCGGTGATGCGGAGATCCTGCACGTCCACGCCGTCGTCCGTGGCGACGGGCAGCTCGACGCTGAACGTCTCCACCGAGGCGACCACCTCGTAGTGGTGGCCGCGCGCGGCGAGGGCGTCGATGACCATCTGCGCGAAGTCGAGCGCGACGACGGTCGCCGGCGTCGGCGAGGACGTGCCCTCGTCGGAGGGGAACTGGGTGCGGAACACGGCCGCCTCCTGGAGGCCGACGAGGTCGGGGCGACCCGCCGCGATCTGGTCGGCCAGCGCCCCGGCCCGGACCGATGAGCTGTTCGCGCGGATCTCCGCCCAGACGGCCGTGCCGGCAAGGAGGATGGACAGGGGATCGGGCACGGGCGACGCGAGCGCGGCGACCACCCCGTCGAACTCGGCGCCGTAGTACAGGTTCTGCGTCATGACGCGCAGCGTCGGCCGCTCGCCGGACGCGCCGCCGCCGCCGCACCCGACGGCGGCGAAGAGCACCGCGGCGACGACGAGCCCACGGCGGGCGCGCGAGAAGAGTGAGCAACGAATCCTACCCATGGTCCAACACCTCCCTGCGGGGGCACGTCGCGGAATGCGACGCCACCGCGGCAGGTGCTTCTCAAAGGGCGGGCCCGAGGCGTAGAGCCTCGGGGGCAGGGGCGCGAACCCTTGTCGCGGCGGGGGTTACGTCGGTCGGGCGCGGAGGATGCCCCTCTCGCCGCCCGTCGCGGAGTGCCTCGCCAGGCACGCCCCCGTCACGAATCGATACACCCCGCGCCCTGCTCCGGCGCGCGGGCCTACGCGCGCGGTCGTTCCCCGTCCGACGCCTGTCCCGCCAGCCCCATCCGATGCACGAGCCGGTTGAGGAACGACCGTTGGAGCCCCAACGCGGAGGCGGCCTTCGTCTGGTTCCCCCCGGCCTGTGCGAGGGCGCGGGCGACGTACTGGCGGCGGAAGGCCGCCAGCGCGTGTTTGAGCGGCAGGTCGGCCCCCGACCCGCTCCCGTCGGCGACGGGGTGCGCGAAGAGCTCCGGCGGGAGCACGTCGGGCGTCACGGTGGCACCCTGCGCGAGCACGGCGGCGCGCTCCATCACGTTGCGGAGCTGGCGCACGTTGCCGGGCCACGGGTAGGCCTCGAGCAGGGAGACGGTCCTCGCCGCGAGGGTCAGGGGCGGGCGACGCAGCTCCCGGGCGAACCGCGTGACGAAGGCCTCCGCCAGCGGTCGCACGTCCTCCCGCCGCTCGCGCAGGGGCGGCACGGAGAGGCGGATCACGTTCAGCCGGTAGAAGAGGTCCTCGCGGAACCGGCCTGCCTTCACCTCCGCCGCGAGGTCGCGGTTCGTGGCGGCAACCAGGCGGCAGTCCACGCGCAGCGTCCGGGTGCCCCCCACCCGCTCGTACTCCTTCGTCTCGAGGAAGTGGAGGAGCTTCGTCTGGAGGCGTGGCGTGGTGTCGCCGATCTCGTCCAGGAAGGCGGTGCCGCCCGCGGCCATCTCGAGGCGGCCGGTCTTGCGCCCGACGGCCCCCGTGAACGCGCCCTTCTCGTGCCCGAAGAGCGTGGACTCGGCGAGGTCGTCGGAGAGCGCGACGCAGTTCACGTACACGAAGGGGCCGTCCCGGCGCGGGCTGCCGCGGTGCACGCTCTCCGCGAGCACCTGCTTGCCGCTGCCGCTCTCCCCGTCCACGAGGATCGTCGCGTCGGAGGCGGCGGCGCGCGCGGCGAGCTCGAGCAGGCCGGCCATCCGCGGGGATCCGCCGAGGACGGGTGCCGCCGCGGTCCGCTCCCGGTCCTCGAACGCGTGGACGACCCGCTCGCGCCGCCGTCCCCGGGCGCACCGGTCGATCACGGCGCGGAGCACCTCGAAGTCGGTGGGCTTCTGGAGGAAGTCCGACGCGCCCAGGCGGAGCGCGTCCACGGCCGCCTCCACGGAGCCGTGCGCCGTGAGGACGATCACGTCCGAGGAGATGCCCTCGTCGCGGAGGGCCTTCAGCACGTCGAGCCCCGACAGCCCGGGCATCGCGAGGTCGAGGAGGACGAGCTCGTGCTCGGTCCGTCGCAGGACCTCGATCGCCTCGGCGCCGGAGGAGGCCTCCCGGACCTCGTAGCCCCAGTGGGCGAGCCGCTGCGCGAGCGCACGCCGGAGCGCGGCGTCGTCGTCCACGACCAGGGCGGTCGCGCTCATGCCGGGCCTCCCACGCTCGTCGCGACCGGGAATCGACACGTGATCATCGCACCGCCCTCCGGATGATTGCCCGCCGCCACCGTCCCCCCCATCGCCTCCGTGCACGACTTCACCACGTGCAGGCCGATGCCGAACCCGCGGGCGCCCCCGTGGGGACTCGGGGCGCCCTGGGCGAACAGGTCGAAGAGGCGCGCGGACACGTCGGGGCCCAGCCCCGGACCGTGGTCGCGCACGGTGAGCCGGACGTGGCGCGCGCCGTCGAGGTCGCACGCCACCTCGACCCGCCCGCCCGGCGGAGAGTACTTGATCGCGTTGTCGAGGAGGTTGCCGATCAGCTGGGCGAGCCGCCCGCGGGGTCCGCGGACGCGCGGCAGGCCCTCGGCCGCCGCGCGCCGGACGGTCACCCCCTTCGGCTCGGCGAGCAGGCGAAGCCCCCCCACCACCTCCTCGACGAGGGCGGGGAGCTCGAGCTCCTCGTCCGCGGCCGCGGGCGTCCCGACCTCGAGCCGGCTCACCTCGAGCAGATTGTCCACGAGCCGCTGCAGCTGCGCCGCGGCGGCGTCGATGGCGCGCACCGAACGGCCCTGCTCGTCCGTCACGGGGCCCGTGAGGCCGTCCGCCACGTTCTGCGCCGACCACCGCATCGCCGTCAGCGGGGTGCGCAGATCGTGGGCCACGCGGAGGAGGAACTCGGTCTTCGCCCGGTGGAGGGCCGCCACGGAACGTCGGGCGAGCGCCTCGGCGGCCGCCGCCTCGACGAGGGAGATCCGGTCGAGCGCCCGTGCGGCGAGGGTGCCGAGCTCGGCGAGCAGCCGCAGGTCCTCCTCGACGAAGGAGCGTTCGGAGGCCTTCGACCCCACCGCGAGCAGCCCCAGGGTCCGCCCCTCGTGAGGGAAGGCCTCGACGATGTGGACCCCCGCGTCGCGGAGCGCTTGGGGGAACCCCGCCGCCTCGAGGTCGGGTCGCGCGGTCGCGCCGGTCTGCGCCAGCCGCGGGCCCGCCCGGTGCTCGAGCGCGGTCTGCGCGGCCCCGAGCACGTGCACATCGAAGTCGCCGACCGTCCGCGCACCATCCCCGGTCGCGACGAGGACGCCGCACCGGACCGGCTCGAGGGTCGCGCGGACGAAGCGGTGGACGAGCGTGGCGAGGGCGACCGCATCCGGCGCTCGCTCGAGCGTCGGGGCGAGCTGCGCGAGCGCGCGTTCGTGGTCGTGGCGGATGCGGAACAACGTCCGATCGACCCAACGCCCCAACCCTCGACGCAGGGGGAGGAACAGGGCCCCCGGGAGCGCGAACGTCAGCGCGAAGAGCACCTGCGAGCCGAAGGCGCCGGTCGGCACGAAGCGGACCGCGGCGGCCCCCGCGGCGAGGAACACCCCGACGAGGAGGACGGCGAGGGCCGTGTAGATCACGCTGCGGCGGATGATCACGTCGATGTCGAACAGGCGATGCCTGACGACGGCGACGGTGACGGCGAGGGGCGCGGCCAGCTCGACGATGCGGTCCACCGCGGGCGTGACCGGCGACTCGACGTCGAAGAGGAGCCGGGGCAGCGCCCGCAGGAAGACGAACGGCGTGGCGGCGACGGCGATGCCCCACAGGAGCCATCGCGCCTGCCCGCGCTCCCGCGCGAGCTCCGTACGGCGACCGGCCCGGAAGTAGTTCGCGCAGCCGTGGGCCATCCCGAGCACCTGGATCGCCTCGATCAGGTGCGTCGGCGTGGACAACGCGTCCCACCGGAGCCCGCCGCCGAGATACCGGAGCCAGGCGAGGAACGCCCACACGGCCACGCCCGCCCCCGCGAGGTACGCCGGCACCAGCGCGTAGGGATGGCGCACGTGCACCGGCGCGACGCGGGGGAAGGTGAACGAGGCGCGCAGGAAGACGAGGGGAAACGCGCAGGACGCCGCGAGGTTGGCCCCGAGGAGCGCCGCGCCGAACGGTGGACGCGGCGGGTAGACGCCCCCCGTGCCGATGGCCACCATCGCCAGCAGGAGGCTGCCGAGCAGGGGACCCGCCCCGCCGGGGCCCGCGCGGGGCGCGAGCGCGATCGAGGTCACGGCGGCGTAGCAGAGCACGCTGAGGAGCGTCGCCAGGAAAGGGAGCAACGGGAGCTCCTCGACCAGCACGACCGCCTCGCCGTCCACGCGGATCCGCGTCCCGGGCGCCTCCCGCTGGGCCAGGAAGGCGACCTCCGCGACCGAGGTGGGGCTCGTCGGAGCCCTTCCGGGGGCGTCGACCTCGAACTGGTAACGTTCGCGGGTCTCGTGCTCCCAGGCCCGTCGCACCTCGGGGGGCAGCGCCCCCACGCGGCGCTGCGCGAACACGCCGGCCACGGAGATGGCGAGCGCGATCACCGAGAGCGAGACCCACGCGAGCCGCCTCCTCGGGCTCGGTCGCCCCGGCATCCCCGGCTCGTCCACTGGCGACGAGCCGACGACGAGGCAGCGTCGTCGTGCGGTCTCGGGAACACTCGCGACCATTTCGCAACTGCCCTCCAATCCTTCCATGATGCCCCCCGGGGCCCCGGTGAGGAAGGGGCTCGTCCGGGGGCCCCCCGCCCCCCGCGCCCCCCACCCTCCCGGACGGGATCGAACCCGTCCCAGGAGTCCGATGCGGTGGCCTCCATCCCGCGCGGCGTCTCCCCCGACGCAGCCCCGTCGGAAGACGCGGCCGGGGCGTTCCGTCCCCAACCCGGCCTCCCCGTTCGCGGAAACGTCAGGCAGAGCTCAGGCGCCGACCAGCATCCCCGTGCCCGTCATCGTCGTCTTCTCGTCGATGCTCAGCTCGTGCCCGAACTCCACCAGGGCGATCGACAGCCGCGCCCGGAACGTCGCCAGCGCGGCCCGCGAGTAGCCGGCCACGTGGGCCAGCCGGACGTGGGTCAACACGCCGCGGGCGCCGGCGGCGCGCCGCTTCTGCTCGCGCACCGTGATCACGGCGGCCACGCGCTCGGCGTCCTTGCGGGAAAGGACCGGCTCGTACGCCTTCTCGCCGTCCCGGATCATCGGCGGCAGATCGACCCGGGCCACGTCGCCCACCATGGCGAGCCTGAATCCATCCGGCAACGAGGCGATGATCATGACCGGCTCCGCGAAGACGGCCCCACCCTAGCGCCGGAACCGCCGGTGAGAAGGGGGATTCTCCGGGGGGGGGAGGCCCGACGCCCGGGGGGTCGCCGGCTTCCGGGCCACGCGGCGGTGCGGCGCGCGAACCGCCCCGGGAAGGGGGGGGCGGCGGGGGGGGAAGGCGCCGTCAGGCCGGCGCGGAGAGCGCGAACACGGGGGGGCGTGGGCGACGGAACAGGCGCCGCGTGCGGAAGGCGGTCCCGAAGGCGAAACGCTTCCACGCGAGGGCGCGCTCGCCGGCTGCGGCCGCGCGCAGGACGGCCGGATCCTGCACCAGCCACCGGCACTCCTCGGGCAGGAGCACGAGGCTCACGTGGACGTTGGGCGCGAGGCCGATGGGGAGCCCGTGCGCGAGGCACTCGGCGTAGAGCGCCTGGAAGATCGGGAGCGCGGAGTCGGGGGAGGGCGGCGAGGCGGCGGCGAGGTCGGTGCCCACGAGGGGACGGAAGACGCACACCGTCGGGATCGCGCCCCGCTCGGCGAGCCATCGCACCGCGGCGACGCTCGACGCGGCGGGCTCGAGCCCTGCGACGAGCTCGCCGTTGACGACCCACGGGTCGAGCGACAGCCGGCCCCGCGGGGCGAGGGAGAGGTTGAGCTCGATGGCGTCGAGGTAGGCCCTCTGGCCGTAGACGCGCGCCTTCCCGGGGCAGACCTCGCGGAAGCGCGCCGGATCGAAGAGCTCGAAGCAGAAGCTCACCCGGTTCACGCCGAGCGCGCGGAGGCGCCGCCACCGCTCGGGGTCGGGATGGGGCGGCGTCTGGATGCCCACGAGGAGATCGGTCTCGGTCTTCACCCGCCGGAGGATCGGCTCGAGCACATCGAGGAAGCCGAGGTCGTCGGCGTGGCCGGCGTTGAAGTCCACGTAGGTGACGCCGCTCTCGCGTCGCGCCGCGTGGACCACCTCCATCACGTCCTCGAGCGCCTTCTCGGGCGCGTCGTCCGCGCCCAGGTTGAGCCCCACCGAGCAGAAGCGGCAGTTCTCGCGCGCGAGGCGCTCGGCGCCGGGCACCCAGAAGTCGCACACGCGCCCCGCGTAGATCGCGAGATACGTGCCCTGGAGGGTCCCCACGCGGCGCATGGGGCGGCCCGAGGACGTCGTGCGGTCGTACCAGCGGGGGCGGGGCGCGAGCCTGGCCCTGGCGCACGGCCGCCCGTCGCGCAGCACCTCGACCGCCCGGGGACCGCGCGCGGGGTCGGGCCGGAGCTCGTACGGACTGCGCGCGGCGAAGGGCTCCACCACCGGCACGTTGACGTGGAGGGCGCCCGGGAGCACGAGCTCGAGCCCGGAGCCCAGGCCCGCGCGCGTCCGGAGGACCGGACGCCCGCCACGATCCTCGACGTCCCCGGCCTCGGCGATGCGCGCGCCGAGGCAGAGCAGCTCGAGCTTCAGCCAGCCGGGATTGACGCCCGGGTCGAGGGGGACGACGGATCGCACGGGGAGGGCGCCTCGGGGCCGACGGGTCCGCGCCGGCTACTCGGGCTGGAAGTCCTCGCGGTGGAGGCCGGCCTCGCTCATCCAGCGCCACAGCGTCGTGCGGTGCACGCCGAGGAGCCTGGCCGCGAGGGTGACGCTGCCGGCCGCGCGGTGGAGCGCCGTGCGCATGCGCTCCGACTCCGCCGGACTCCCCGCCGGCGGGGGACCGGACAGCCCCGGGGGCAGGTCGGGCAGGTCCACGATCCCCTCGCGGCAGCGGACGACGGCGCTCTCGAGCACGTTCTCGAGCTCGCGCACGTTGCCCGGCCACGGGTGGGCCATCAGCACGTCCATGGCGTCCGGGCCGATCGAGAAGACCTCCTTGCCCGTGCGCAGGGCCGCGCGCCGCAGCAGGTGGTCGGCGAGGACCGGCACGTCCTCGCGGCGGTCGCGCAGCGGAGGCAGCTTCAGCGTGAAGACGTTCAGCCGGTAGAAGAGGTCCTCGCGG
>CAZJJQ010000048.1:0-12939 GCA_964546345.1 uncultured Planctomycetales bacterium | reverse complement strand
CGTGATCGGGTCCATCGTCGTGCCGTCGGCGCGCACGGGAGCGAGGGAGAGGGTGCCCCCGTCCACGTCCACCCGGATCGCCTGGTGCACCGACTCGCTGTACGCCGTGAACGAGCTCGTGCCGCGTGTGTAGAGGTCCTTGCCGCCGCCCCCGCTCACGACGTAGATCGTGCCTTCGGGGTTCACGTACGTCGGCCCGCCGCCGGTGTCGGTCGGGAGGCCCGCCTTCATGGGGTGGCTGCGCTCGTAGTCGTGGTCGTGGCCCGTGAAGACCAGGTCCACGTGGTGCGCGTCGCACAAGGGAGCGACGGACGCCTGCAGGGCGGGGCTGCTGCCGTGCTTCGAGGACGAGTAGACGGGATGGTGGAACGTGAGGACCTTCCAGCGCGCTCCGGAGGCCGCCGCGAGGTCGGCGGCGAGCCACGTGATCTGGGGGGATCCCGCCCGCACGTCGAGGTTCGTGTCGAGGACCGCCACGTGGACGGCGCCCCAGTCGAAAGAGAAGAAGCGCTCGGAGCCGTCCACCGGGTTCGTCGGCATCGTCACGGCGGCGAGCAGGGGGGCCCCGAAGCCCGTCACGACGTCGTGGTTGCCGAGCGCCGTGAAGACCGGGCGGGTCGCGAGCAGCTCGGCGAACGGCCACATCATCCGGGTGCGCACCTCCACCGGCGTGCCGCCCATGTAGGCGAGGTCGCCGGCCAGGAGCACGAAATCGGGGTTCATCGCCTCGATGCGGGACACGACGCGCAGCTGGGCGTCGCATCCCGAGCCCGTGTCGGCGGCCACGGCGAACCGGACGGGGGCGGCCGGATCGACGGGAGGGGTGCGGAAGGCGTGGTCCCCTCCGGCCGGCGTGCCGTCGAGGAGGAGCCGGTAGTGGTAGGTCGTGGCGGGGGCGAGGCCCGTGAGCGGGATCTCATGGGCCGTGCCGGACGGGCCCGGGGCGACGGACCCGTACGCGGGGCTCGGACCCCACTCGACCGAGGGAGCCACGGTGGCGACGGAGCGCCAGGCGATCACGACGGACCCCGGCGTCGGCCTGGCCACCATGGGCCCGTGCTCGATGCCGGCCGGGAAGGCGACCGTGGGGGTGCAGACCGACTCGCCGGTCCCGGAGCCGCCGCAGGCGGGGGACAGGGCCCCGAGGAGGAGGAGGGGCAGGAGGCGGCGCGGACGCGGGGCGGGGCGGAGCACGGGAGCAGGGTAGCACCCGGAGGGGAGACGGCCGTGGGGGGACGGAACGGCGCGAGGTCGCAGCCCGCGGCGTGGTGGAATCGCACGCCCTCCGCGTCCGTGGCCGAGCGGGGGCGCGCGGCCGGGGCGCCGTCCGCGCCGACGGCCGCGGGAGCGTCTCGCATGACGGAGGAGAGCCGCAGCGTCGCGGACCGCATCCTCGGCGACGTCGGCGGCGGTCGGAGACCGCGTCGGATCGCGTGCCTCACCGAGGAGACCGTGGAGATCCTCTACCGCCTCGGCGCGGGGGACCTGGTGGTCGGCGTGAGCCGGTACGTGGAGCGTCCCCCGGAGGCGCGGAGCAAGCCGCGCCTGTGCGCGTTCGTCAAGGCCGACTACGCCGCCGTGGAGGCCGTCCGCCCCGACCTCGTCCTCTGCTTCAGCGACCTGCAGGCCGACATCGCGGCCGAGTGCGCGCGACGGGGCATGAACGTCGTCGTGTTCAACCAGCGCAGCGTCGCCGAGATCCTCGGCGTGGTGCTCGCCGTGGGGGCGCTCGTCGGGCGGGAGGAGGCTGCGCACGCCCTCGCCGCGGAGCTCGAGGGGCACGTGCGCGCCGTGGGGGCGCGGGGGGCCGCGTTCCCGCGGCGGGTGCGCGTGCACGTCGAGGAGTGGGACGAGCCCCTCATCACGGCGATCCGATGGGTCGCGGAGCTGGTGGAGGTCGCGGGCGGGGAGTACCTGTTCCCGGAGCGCGCAAGGGGGGCGGCGGCCTCGCAGCGGATCGTGCGCCCGGAGGAGGTGGTGGCGCTCGACCCCGAGGTGATCCTCGCGTCCTGGTGCGGCAAGGCGGTCCGCCGGGAGGTCATCGAGGGCCGCCCCGGATGGTCCGGGACCGCCGCCGTGCGCGCGGGCCGCGTCCACGAGATCTCCTCGACGATCCTCCTCCAGCCCGGGCCGGCGGCCCTCACCGACGGGCTCGACGCGGTGCACCGTCATGTGCGGGACGCGGTCCGGCCGATGGGGAGGTAGCCCCCGGGACGGGTGGCTCCGTCCCGGGTGCCCCGGCGGGCGCGTTCGTGCCCCGTTCGTAGGGAACGGCGGGCGAAGCCGGATCGGGGCTCAGGTCTCCTCGGGGGGCGGTCGATAGCGCTCCGGCGCGGTCGAGGACGGAACCCCCCTCGACCCCGGGACGGCGCATGCCCCGTCCCGGCGCCGCTCGTCCGCCCCGTTCCGGCCTAAAGGCCTGGGCGCGGCGACGAGGGACGGGTTCCCCGAGGAGCCGTCGTGAGCCTCAAGCACCTCCGAGTCCGGGCGCGTCGCGCGCGGGAGCGCGGCGTCGCGCTCATCTGGGCGCTGTTCGCGAGCATCGTGATCGCCGGGATCATCTTCACGGGCACGGACTCGTTCCTGGCCGTGAGCAAGATGGGCCAGGCGGAGTTCTCGGCCGACGGTCAGGCGCGCGCGGTCGCCGAGGCCGGGCTCGTGGACGCGCTGGCGTGGTTCCGGCGCCAGACGACCCAGCCCGTCACCACGTTCGCTCCCGGGCGCAACCTCACCCTCAACCCGCCCCTCAACGAGACGGACGACACGACCCTCGGCCTCGTCCGCGACTACGAGATCATGCCGAGCCTGTGGGGGCGCTACGAGGTCCTCAAGCCCGTGGCCGCCGAGTCGTGGACCGACAGCAACGCGAACGGCCTCTACGACTATGGCGAGACCTTCGTGGACTCGAACTCGAACGGACGCCGCGATCCCGCGCGCAATCTCCGCGACATCTCCACCGAGCGCGGGTTCGCCGGCGCCGGCAGCGTGTGGCTCGTCGAGAGCCGGGGCACGGTCTACCGCCGCCCGAACCTCGCGCAGCCCCTCGGAGTCGGGGCCAACGTCCGCATCGCGAGCGTCGTGCTCGCGAGCGAGATCCGGCGCATGGTGATCGTGCCGCCGGCCGCCGCCGCGCTGTGCGTGAAGACCGCCTCGGGGGTCGTGCTCGGCACGCGCACCCGCGTGGTGGGCGGCACCAAGGGCGGGCTCGTGACCAAGGCGAGCACCGGCACCGCGAACACCACGGCGGCGGAGCTCACGGGGTCTCCGGCCAAGGGCACGGTCACCACCTACGACGACACGGTCCCGACCGTGTTCGGCGCCAGCCTCGACGAGATCAAGGCGATGTCGGACGCGTCGTACGTGCTGCCCGAGAACTTCCCCGCGCGCATCGGCGACTACACCCTCAACATCATCGGCGGCGCCGTCACCTTCGACGCCGTGCGCCCCCTGCGCGGCACGGGGGTCGTGATCGTGGACGGCAATGCCACCTTCAACGCCGGCAGCAACAGCTTCTTCAACGGCGTGCTCTACGTGAAGGGCAACCTCGTCATGCGCGCGCCGATCTACATGCGCGGCACGATCATCGTGACGGGCACCGTGGACGTCGCCGGCTCGGGCGGCGACTACACCGAGCTCAACTACGACGCGGCGATCGTGGGCTCGGTCCTGACGATCCTCGGGCAGTACCGCTTCTCGACCGCGCCCTACGTCCCGGCCCCGCGGCTGCCGGACGGGACCCCGGACGAGGAGGGGCTGCTGCGCCTGCAGAAGTCGGGGCGGACCCTGCCCGGCGGCAACCTGCCGACCGCCCTGCTCAAGAGCCTTCCCCCGTAGCCGCGAGCCCGTCGATGAGCCCGATCCCCGACCCCGTGGTCCTCGTCCCGACGCCGTCCCCCGTGCGCCGGCCCTCGGCCCCGCGCGCGCGCGCGGCGGCCTCCCCGTCCGTCGGAGGTGCGTCTTGACCCTCATCCGTCCCCGCTCGCGGCGCCGCCCGAAGGGCTTCTCCCTCATCGAGGTCCTGATCGGCGCGACCGTCATCGCCATCGCCGGCATGGCGGGCGTGGCCTACGTCGCGCGGGCCAGCCAGAGCGCCGACTACACCCGCGACCGCATCTTCGCCCGGCAGAAGGGGCTCTCGATCATCTCGGAGCTGCGCGGCTACGTGGAGGGGGGGGCGGGCGAGGTCGCGGCCGACCTCGACGGGTTCGACGACGGCGTGCTCCAGCAGCCCACCCTGTCGATCGCCCCGGATCCGGCGTCGCCGGGCAACCTGGTGGCGCCCGACCACAAGCTCTCGGGCAACGTCGCGGACCAGGGCGAGTGGCGCTGGTACCGGCGCATCACCGTGCAGCGCTTCCCCGGGGTCGTGACGCGCGACCTGCGCATCTGCACCGTGCGCATGTTCCGGCACCGGCCGGGCGGCGCCCTGCCCGGCGAGCTGATGGCGGACGTCTCCACCGTCGTGCGCACCATCGGCGACGCGTACCCGACGGCCCAGGTCTACGACGTGTACCTCCTGGCCCTCGAGAACATCCCGGGTTGGTGGGTGTACATGGACACCATCAAGCCGTTCATCGACGAGACGATCCTCGACCTCGAGTCCCGCAACCCGGGCCTCACGTTCCGCACCCACTGGATCACGACCGCCGCCTACGGCCGCGACCCGGAGTACGCGCCGTACACGAACAGCACCCGGTCGAGCATCGACGACACCCCCTGGGCCTACGTCTATCCGGGCGCCATGCCCGCCGGCTACGCCTCCGCGCGCTACTACGTGCCGGAGGGCATGCGGGGGCGCGTGAACCTGGACGGCGCGAGCACGCCCACCTTCGCCCACGACTACGCCGCGTCCGAGCCCTTCACGGACGCCAACGGCAACGGCTTCTACGACAAGGGCGAGGCCTTCACGGACACGGACGGTGACGGGCTCTGGACGGTGGGCAACCCGTACCCGTACGCGCTCGCGGACCAGCACAACCACGCGATGCGGGCCCCCGACGAGCAGGCTCTGTTCGCCCAGCGGGTGGCCGCGGGGCAGGACACGGACGACACGCCCACGTGGCGCCTCCTGCTCGACCGGATGATCGCCGACCCGACGAAGTTCCACAACGCGATCTTCATCAACCTCCACGGCGAGCTGCTGCCGATGCCCGCGGTGCGCAACTTCAGCGACGCCGCCAAGGACCCGGTCGCGAAGCCGGGCTGGCGCGCCGTCACCCACCCCGAGCGCCTGCGGCCCAAGCGCGTCGCCGGCAGCGACGCGTCGAGCGACCGGATCCGGTGGCGGGTCTACGCCTACAAGGCGGAGTTCCCGAGCCCGGAGGTGCTGACCACCCAGCGCGAGCCGTGGACGGACGTCAACAAGAACGGCGCCTACGACGTCGGGGAGCCCTTCCAGGACTGGAACGGCGACGGCCGGTGGAGCGACGAGACGCCGATCACGGTGCAGGTGGTGGGCTACGACCTGACCGCGGCCCCGAACGCGGCCCTGAACCCGAGCGTGCTGGTCAACGTGCTCGCCGGCGGGATCGACGCCGACGGCAACGGCACCCTCGACGCGTACGCCGCCTTCGCGGCGGCGAAGACCTACCCCGAGAAGTGGGTGGACGCCGACGGCGACGGCCACGTGGACGTGGTCGAGCCGTACTTCGACCAGAACGGCAACGGTCTGTTCGACGCGGGGGAGCCGTACACGGACGCGGACGGCGACGGGAAGCGCGACACCGTCGCCGACGCCTTCACCGACGCGGACGGCAACCTGCGGCCGGACGTGACGAAGGCGCCCTCCGACGTCTTCACGGATCTGAACGGCAACAAGCGGTGGGACGCCGCGGAGCCGTTCTTCGACATCAACGGGGACGGCGTGCGCAACGGCCCGACCGCGGCGATCCTGCCCTGGAGGGCGTGGAACGCGGCCGTGGACGACAAGAACACGCCGTCGCGGGCCGCCTATGCGGCGGCCTACGGCGAGCCCTACACCGACGCGAACGCCAACGGCGTCTGGAACGCGGCCGAGCCTCTGCTCTACGACGTGAACGGCAACGGGCGCTTCGACGGCGGCTACACCCGTGGCGTGCCGTGGTTCGAGGTGTCCTACGACGCGGTGGCGAAGGTGTCCACGCTCACCCTCCACGCCACGCCCCTCGAGACCCCGGAGACCACGGACGGTCGCGGCCTCGACGCCACGCGGCGCCTCTACGACCTCGACTACATCCCCTGCCCGACCCCGGCCGCGGCGAGCGCGTCGAACCCGCCGTTCGAGCGGGACCTGTACACGAACACGGTGGACGTGCCCAAGAACACGGCCCGGTGGACGATCGAGCTGCCGCTCGCGGTCCTCCGGAAGCAGAAGGAGACCGTGGCCGGCTCCAACAACGGCGACGCCACGGACAAGGTCGTCGAGACCCGGACGCGCATCGGGACGGACCTCACGACGGGCACGATGTGGCCGACCCGGGTCTCGCCCCGGAACCTCTCGAAGGCCTACGCGTACTTCACCTCCGACCTGGCCGCGGTGCCCTTCAGCGAGCGCTACCAGTTCCAGGGCGATCCCCGGCACAGCCCCTACGCCGACACGGACCAGTTCGGGCTCTCCTACCCCCACGGGTACAACTGGTTCTTCGACACCTTCGCCACGAGCGGCGACGCGCGCTCGCTCTGGCCGGCGTTCGACACCGCCCGCCTGCGCGACGGATGGGAGCGGCGCATCCAGTACGACGGTCCCCGCCTCTGGCAGTGGCTGCGCCAGGCGCTCACGAAGACCGAGGCCGTCTACACGACCCTCACCGGGTTCAGCTACTTCTACCTGTCGATCGGCGGCGACGTCGGCTACGACTCCGCGAACGGCTACGCCAGCTCGATCCCCATGGACGGGGCGCCGTTCGGCAGCTCGTCCGACGTGTTCGAGGACACGATCGCGGGCGGGGGCACCTCCGGCATCGGGGGCAGCCAGAAGTACGTGCGCAACAACGGCGGCACCCTGACGAACGGGATCAGGACGGGCGGCTACTGGTGGAGCAAGCCCTGGCTCGGCGAGCTCGCCGAGGACAAGACCTACGCCGCGCAGTGGGCGGTCTGGGGCAACCTGCGCGCCGCCGCCAGCTCGAGCGCGACCGAGTACCGCCTCGTGCGCCGGGGCGACGTCTCGAGCGCGCAGATGCCCTTCGGCACCCGCATCAGCAACCGGTCGGCGCGCACGGCGGAGGAGGGGAGCACGTCCCTGTTCAACGTGGGCACCTCCTCCTCGTCGTTCCACCACCAGTACCAGGACGGGCAGACGGGCAACCTCACCGGCGACGGCACCCAGCTCGCCACGAACTACAACTTCGTCCTGCCCACCTCCGCGCCGATCAGCCGTCCGTTCGCGCTCGCCTCGAGCGGCGGCGTCGGCGACGAGTTCTCCTACTCCACGGAGTACCCCAAGTACACCGCCACCACGGTCGTGGACTTCTACAACCACACGAACGGCAACAAGGGCAGCGCCCTGATCCGCCTGACGGAGCCCGGGGCGTCGCCCAAGGCCGGGTTCATCGTGGTGAACGGCATCGACAAGACGACGGGCTCGGGCTCGGCGTTCATCGCCCGGTACAGCCTCGTCACCCTCGTCCACAGCTTCTTCGCCGCAGGCGTGTCGGGCACCGGCCGCATCAAGCAGCTGCCGCGGCTCCAGATCATGAGCCCCACGATCGTGACGGAGCTCAACAACCCGGCCACCATCCCCGTGATCTGGAAGACGGAGTGGAAGCGCTGGGACGGCAAGCCCTACACCACGGCCTACGCCGGGACCTTCACCGAGCCGGAGAGCGACCTCGTCTACATGGTCATGTACTCGAAGGACGGTGGCCAGACGTGGCTGAACGTCAAGACCAACGCCCCCGAGACGCCGGGCACCCTGCCCTGGATCGCGGGCACCGGGCCCGACCCGACGCGCACCGTCCTCGACGCGGCCACGGGCAACGAGACCTACAACTGGCCGGTCCCCGCGGCGTCCTTCCCCGAAGGCAGCTACATGGTCCGGATCGACGGCTTCCGCAAGACGGAGGCGCTGCACTACGTCAGCCACCAGGAGAAGATCTATGTCAACCGCTGACGTCCCCCGCCGATGCCGGTCGCGCCGCGGAGCGCGCGGCTTCTCCATCCTCGAGGCCCTGATCGTGACCTTCATCGTCGCGACGATCACCCTCGTGATCGAGCGGACGGTCAGCAGCGTGACCGACACCGAGCGCACGATGCGCGCCATCCGCAACACCTCGGATCGCGGGCAGCAGGCCGCCTACCGCCTCCGCGAGGTGGTCTCCTCGAGCCGCAACCTGTTCGGCAACGACACGGTCGGGAACGGGTACCTCGGCAAGATCGGCTTCGGATCGCTGCCGCTGCTCCCGGGGTCGCGCCTGCCGAAGATCGACGAGCTGAAGCCGCTCGGCCCCGACGTGGCCGGCGACCCGAAGACCGGCAACATCCTCCTGTTCGCGCGGCAGGCCGATCCCGTGCCCGCCAAGGCGCAGGCCTCGACCAAGCTCATGCGCCAGATCGACACCTATCGCCTGGTGTGCGTCTATCTCACCCAGAGCACGAAGACGGTCGTCGCCGGCGGGCCGGCGGCGCTCGACCTGGTGGAGTGGCGGAGCGACGCCTTCCCCTCGTACACCCAGGTGCAGGCCATCACCGACAGCACCCAGAAGAAGTCCGTCGTCGCCGACCTCTACACGCGCTACGGGTTCGACTACCTCTGGGACTCGACGCTGCCCGTCTCGAGCGCGTTCTTCGCCATCGACGGGGTCGGGAACGTGGCGTCCACGCCGACGGCGGTCTCGACGATCCCCGAGGACCTGAACGTGAGCAAGCGCGGGCGGTTCGTGGCGGGCAACATGGCCGTCGCCCGCACCGACGCCACGAGCGCTCCCCGCGCCTCCGTCTTCACGGTGGACGCGCCGGCGAGCTGGGTCCCGCACGGGTTCGAGTGCAAGATCTGCGGCGTCTCCGGCGCGCGCAAGGTCTGGATCCGGCTCACCGTCGAGCAGCAGGCCTCCAAGGGCCGCGTGCCCGCCCAGCAGACCACCGTGGTCGCGACGGCACGGGACCTGTAGCCCCTCCGTCGCCGGCCCCCGCCGCCCGCGCTTGCGGTCGGGGCCCCGTCGGGGTTCCATTCGGCGGTGCCGCACGCGCCGACAGGACGGCCGAGGGTCCTCTCGGTCACGACGGACCTCGAGCTCTCCGGTGCGAAGCGCGTCCTCGTGGACGGCGCCGTAGGGCTCGATCGCACGCGGTTCGAGCCCCACGTCCTCCTGCTGTCGCCCACGGCGCCGGACGATCCGCTGCGCCGCGAGCTCGACGAGGCCGGGGTGCCCGTCCACCACGTGCGGGTGCGCTCCCGGCTCCACTGGAAGGGGCTGCGCGAGCTGCGCGCCTGGTTCGACCGCGTGGGGGTCCCCGACGTCCTCCACACGCACTCGCAGCGATCGGCGGGGGCCCTCCTGCTGACGGTCTCCCGGCTCCCCCGCGAGGCACGGCCCCGGTGCGTCGTCCACTTCCACGGGACCGTCTCGCCCCGCGCGCTGCGCCTCAAGCACCGCCTCCTCGACCGCTACCTCAAGCGCTACATCGACCTCCTGCTGGCGCCCACGGTGGACGCGGCCCTGGTCGCGGGGCGCGCGCACGGCTTCCGGGGCCTGCCCACCCGGGTGATCCCGAACGGCATCCCGGTGGACCGGCTGCGGCGTCCGTTGAGGACCGTGGCCGGCACGCGCAAGGCCTGGGGCGTGCCGCCGGACGCCGCCGTCGTGCTCCTGCTCGGGCGCTGGGACGAGACGAAGGGCCAGGACGTGCTGCTGGACGCCATCCCCGAGGTCCTCGCGCTCCCGGAGGACGTGCGCTTCGTCTTCGTCGCCCCGGAGAGCTCGGGGCGCTACCGGCGTCAGCTCGAACGCCTGATCGAGCGCACGGCCCTTCGCCGCTGCGTGCACGTCATGGGGCGCGACGTGGACCCCGCCTCCTCCTACGCCGCGGCGGACGTCGTCGCGGTCCCGTCCCGCAAGGAGTCCTTCGGCCTGGTCGCCCTGGAGTCGATGGCGGCGGGCTGTCGCCTCGTGGCGTCGCGTCTCTCGGCCCTCGTGGAGGTCTGCGGCGACGCCGCGGGCACGATCTGGGTGCACCCGGGCGACCCGCACGACCTGGCCCGGGGCCTCCTCCTGGCGCTGTCGGAGGCTCCCGAGGCGCGCCGGGCGCGCTCCGAGCAGCACCGGCGGCACGCCGCCCGGTACGACGTCCGCCGCTACATCGGGCACCTCGAGGCGGCGTACGCCGACGTCCTGGGGCGCCCCGACCTCCTCCCGGTCGCGGGGCGGAGCGAGGGCTCCGTGGACCTGGCGTGGAGCGCCCGGGGGGCGGAGCCGCGGCCCTGCGGGCCCCTGGAAGGCGCGACCGGGGGGCCGGCGGGGCCTTCCCGGGGGGGCAGCCGACCGGGGCCGGGTCCCCATCTGGGGACGATGGAGTGACCTCCCTGGGGGACGCACTGTCCTCCCGTCCGGTCCCTTGTGAGGTCGATGAAACCTGCGGGGGGTGCGGGGCGTCTGATGGAGGCGCCCCCCGAGGGGCCACCGAAGGGGCATGGCCGGATGTCGGTCGATTTCGTGCGCATCCGTCCGTCACGGCCGGGTCAAGGCCGCGTCACCGAACCGTGACATGGTGAATCCATAGACTTTGCCACCATTGTCAATCAATGACTTACGTTCGATATGGCTACTCGTGTGCGGGGGGGATGACAAACCAGGCGATTGAGGCCGTTTCGTATGGAACCGACCCGGTCCGATTTGCGTCCCAACGGCATGGGACGTGCTGTACGGCCCGCACCGGAGGTTCGCCGCAGCGTGACGCCCTGTCGCGCAGCGGCTCCCCCGGCTCCGACGAAAGGAAGCCGACCGATGATCACCCGCCTCCCCTCGCTGACCATGGTTCGCCCTCTGGCTTCCACCGCGCCGGCCTTCCCGAGGGTCGAGGCCGCCTTCCGGGCCGTGGAAGAGACGCTTCGGACCCTGGGGATCGACAGTCCGCACACGTTGCGGTCTCCCCAGCTGGTCGAAGAGGCCCTCGAGGGCGTCCACGCGCTCGACGGCACCCTGGTCATCCTGGATCCGTCCGAGCTCCGCGCCGCGGAGATCGACCTCGAGGAGACCGTCGCCGACGAGCGTTCGGGCGGGTCCCTCTTCCTGTCGCTTCCCAACCCCTCCGAGATGACCGCCCGCCGGGTCCGCTATCGCGATTTGGCGGGGGCAGCCTCGGCCTTCGCCTTCGTGGAAGACGACAAGCTGCCGGCCGGATTCGGCCGCTTCCACTTCGTCCCGCGTCCGCGGGCCATCCGCGGATGGCGCGTGCTCGTGGCCGACACCCCCGGCTTCCGGGTCGCGGTCATCTCCCGCCCCCTTCCGAAGGGCGGGTTCGTGGGGCTCTGGACCGGCAACGAGGACATCGTGGACGAAGTGGCGAGCGGCCTCCGCGAGCTGGCCCGCGACGCCGGGCACGAGGTTCCTGCCCCGGCCGCCCCGGTGCCCCCGCTGATGGGGATCGCCTCCGAGCGGGACGTCTGGAAGCAGGCCTCCGACCTGCGCGGCCTGCGCGAGGTCCGCGAGGGCGAGCTGCGCGAGATCGCCCGGGCGGCGGCCCTGCGCGGCGTGGCCATGCGCCGCGAGCGGGCCGCTGCCGCCGCCAAGGCGAAGGCTCCTGCGGCCTGATCTTTGCTGTCCAGTCCTCCGTCCGAGGATCGAAGACTTCCGTGCCGATGATCTGAAGAACCCTCCTGACTGCTCGATTGAAGAACCCTCCCAGGTGGGCGCTCCGGTGACGGACCGCCCACCTTCTTCGTTGCAGGGGCCGGCTGGAGGGGCCCTCGGGTCCCCTCAGGGACTGGGAAGAAACCGCCTTCGCTCGGTTTCGGGGGGCCAAGCCCCCGGAAACCCGCTCGGCGCGCGGTCCCTACGGGCCCGCGCTTCGCGGCGGTGCGGAATCTCCGATTCCTTCACCGCCGCTCACCCCCAGACGGGTTCCTGCCGATAGGGGGCGGAGACCGGCACGGGGCGGAGCCGGCGTCGAGGGCTGCCATGTCGTCCGACTCCGCCCGGGCTCCCTTTCCGCTTCCCGACCTGCAAGAGCGCGAGGAGCCCCCGCCGGTCACCGGTACGGGGCTGGCAGGGGACACGTCCCGGCTGGCCTGCGCCTCTACCCTCATCCTCGACTGGGACCGGGAGCGGTACGCCGGCGCGGTCCCCCGCCGCCTCCCCTTGCCCACGGAGGATCCGGGGCCGTCCTGGTTGGCGTTCCCGCATCAGCGCTACGTCCTCTGCGCCCGCCATGCCCGGGGACGCATCGACGTCGTCTACGTCACCTCGCTCGTGGGGAAGCGGGACAGCCTGATCCCGGCCGGGACCGTCGAGCGCATCGTGACGGACGACCGCTCCATCACGGTCGTCGTGGACGGCCGCCCGTACCTCTACGCGGTGGACGCCGGGACCACGTTCGACCTCACGAACCGCCGCGTGCTCGGCGCGACCCCCGGCTCGAACTACGCGTGAGCCGGCGCCACGAGACGTGAGGGATCCTCGCGCGGGCGCTGTATCCTCCGGTCATCGTGCGTGGAACGTCTCGCCCGCCTCCTCCCCGCCTCTCGGATCATTTCCACAGGTCGCCTTCGCTTGGTTTCGGGGGGCCGAGCCCCCGGAAACCCGCTCGGCGCGCGGTCCCTGCGGGCCCGCGCCTCGCGGCGGGGCGGAGTCGTCGAATCCCTTCCCTCCTCTCGGTCCTCGCGCTCGTGGGCGCGGCCCTGCTGGGGGCGGCGTGCGGCGCGGTGCGCAACGTGCGGGCGCCGTGGCAGTCCGATCCGGCCCCCGCCCCGTGCAGCACGTGCGCGCCGCCGGACCGATCCGACGCCGGGGCGCCCGCGGAGCCGCC
>CAZJJQ010000047.1:2059-13074 GCA_964546345.1 uncultured Planctomycetales bacterium | reverse complement strand
CGCCGGCTTGCGTCCGCCGCGCCGCGGACGGAAGGGCCGGTGGACCTTCGGCGGCTTCGCCGGGATCTCCGCGTCCCACGACGCCTTGTTCGCGAGGTAGAGGGCCTCGGCCTCCCGGACGAACCGGAGGTCCGACTCGGCGAGCTTCACGTAGTGGCCGGGCGGGAGCGCGCCGAGCTCGAGCGGGCCGAGCCGCGCACGCACGAGGCGCCGCACCGGCAGGCCCACGCGCGCGAAGACGCGACGCACCTCGCGGTTGCGGCCCTCGAACAGCGTGATCTCGAGCATCGTCTCGTTGCGTCGCGGGTTGCGCGCGACGGGGCGCACACGCGCGGGCGAGGCCTTGCCCTCGGACAGCCACACGCCCGCCTCGACCTTCGCGAGCTGCTCGCGGCTCACCTCGCCCCGCACCACGACCTGGTAGGTCTTCTCGATGCGGTAGCGCGGGTGGCAGACGAGGTTGCTGAGCTCGCCGTCGTTCGTGAGCAGGATGATGCCCGTGCTCTCCGTGTCGAGACGCCCGACGGTGTAGATGCGGTGGGCCGGGTCCTTGATCAGGTCGATCGCCCGCGGGCGACCGCGCTCGTCGTGGCTCGTGCAGATGATGCCCGTCGGCTTGTGGAGCAGGTAGTAGACCTTCTCCTCGGGCTTCACGCGCTCGCCGTCGAGCAGGATCGTGTCCTTCGCGGGATCGATCTTGACGCCGAGCTTGTTGACGACCTTCCCGTTGACGCTGACGCGTCCCTGCTCGATGAAGGTCTCGCACTCGCGGCGCGAGCCGGCGCCGGTGTGGGCCAGGAACTTGTGCAGGCGCTGCGCGCCGGGCGCGAGGGCCTCGGGGATCTCGTCCCCGCCCTCGTCGTCCTCGGGATCCGTGTCGTCGTGATCGGTCATGGTGCCCTCCGCCCCGGCGCCTCACGGCGTGGGGTGCGTGAAGCCGGGTCCGCGGACCCGGCGACGTTCCAACCGACGGGAAGAGGCGCCGCGAGACCCTCGGGGCACGTTCCGTCGGGCCGGAGTCTAGCCCCTCCGACAGGGCGGGGCGGCGTCCGGTCGCGGTGATCGCCGAGCCGGGGGCGGGGGGGTCGGAGCCGGGGCCGGCACGGACGGGGGAAGCGCTCCCCTGCTACGGCCCGGCCATCCGCGGGGAGGCTTTCGGCCCCCGGCGCCCCCAGAGAGTCCCCTACCGGTCTACTTCACCCCGGAAAGCCGCGGCGACCGGGAGGGAGGCGGAGGCGGGGCGGTCGGGACCGGGGTCGGAGGGGGCGGCGGGGGAGCAGGGGGCGCCTCGACGACGGGGGGCGTCGGCGGCACCGGAGCGGGCGGTGAAGCCGGCGAAGCGACGGAGGGAGGGGGGAGCGGCTCGCACGGCGGCGACGGAGGCGGAGGCGGCGTGGGAAGGGCCGCCGGAGGCGCCGCGGGAGGGGGACGTGTGCGGACGGGTGCGGGCGGAGTGGGAGGGGAGGGGGCGCGGGGGGCGTCGGAGGGCGTGCCCGGGAGGTCCTCCGTCAGGGCGGCGGGCGGGGCACCTGCGGGCGAAGGCACCGCGGGGCGGAAGCCGGAGCCGGGAACGGTCACCGGCGCAGGGGTCGAGGAGCGGGCAGCACCGGCGGCGGCCGCCCCCCCCGGGGTCGGCTTCGGGGTCGAGGGGCTGTCATAGGCCTCGCCCGGCAGGTCGGAGGTCAGCGCGGCGGGGGGCGGGGCGTTCGTGCCGACGGCGGGTCGCCGGCCGCCGGGAAGCGAGGGGACCTCGCCGACGCCGGGAGTCGGCGTGCCGCCGAGGATCGGGACGCCCCCATCGACGCCCCGGGCCGCGTCGTCCTTGCCGGCCGCGCGGAGCACGTCGGCGAGGCGCTTGCGGATGCGGAGCTTGTACGTCTCGTCCAGCGAGATCTCGGCGAGCGCGAGCTTGTAGTGGCTCTCGGCCGCCACCAGGTCGCGGGGCTCCTTCGCGAGGTAGCGGTCGCCGGCGGTCACCCAGTCGAGGACGCGTTTGCCGAGCGTCGCGGGCGTACGACGGAAGGCGAGGATCTCGATCCAGGGGCGCTGGCGGAACACGTCGCGCACGCGGCCCGTGTACTCGATGCGGGTGTAGGGCTCGACGCGGAAGAGCTCGTCGCGCTGCGGGTGGTCGCGCCGCAGGTAGAGGTACGGAAAGTCGTCGCGTTGGAACGCCTCGAGCTCCCAGAGCGGGGAGCCGTCGAGCCAGCAGGTGAAGTTGAAGAACTTCTCGGGCGTGAACGACGTGAAGTAGGGCGAGAAGATGTCGGCGGGCTCGTGGTGGATGCACGCGAACGTCACGACCTTGCCCTTGAAGCGATCCGGCTCGAAGACGAGGTCGGAGAGCTTGACGGGCTCACCCTTGTCGAGGTCGTCCCACCAGCCCGCGTGGGCGCTGGAGGGCGCCGAGGGGATCACGGCGGGAAGGAGCAGCGCCCCCGCCAAGGCGCCGGCGGCGAGCGACCGGCGCAGCGTGCCCCGGATGCGGGAGGAAGACGAGAGGCCCATCCCGGGGAGTATAGGCCCGAGCCGCGTCAGTCGGGGCGGCGGATCAGGCGCTCGAGGCCGCGGCGCACCACGTCGTCACTCGGATAGGCGCCGGAGCGGATCGCCTCGCGCAGGGCCTTCATGGCCGCGGGGCCGATGGGCTTCGGCGGCTTGTGGGCGAAGGGAGACGAGGCGGCGGGAGTCGGCGCCGGCGCGGCGGGGACCGCGTCGTTCGACGCGATCCGAGTCTGCTCGAGGCTCTCAGCGCAGACGGGCTTGACGGGGCGCACGGGGCTCTCCATGGCAGCACCCTCTCGGATCGGCCATCGCGAGGCGTGGCTTGATGGCCCCGCGACCGCCGTCTCCGAAGATCCTACGCCCGAGGAGGGACGTCGCCGCCCGGCCCCGGCGGGCCCACCGGGTCGAGCTCCGTGGGTGCGCCGGCCGAGAGGAGCGCGTAGGCGACGTCACCGTGCCGGCGGACGGCCCGGATCACCCAGCGGGGGTTCTCCGGCACCGGGGCACCCCCCGGAGCCTTGACGACCACGAGCCCTTCGGGAGCCAGCTCGGCGACCGCTCGGGACAGGAACGGGGTGATGCCCGCCGGCGCCGCCCAGACGTCGAAGGGCGGGTCGAGGAACACGAGATCGTAGGGACCGGGGGGCCACCCCCCTCGGCGGGCGTCCGCCCGGACGACGGCCACCTCGCCGCCGACGCCGCGGTGCTCGATCCAGCGGGCGAGCGCGGCGAGGGTGGGACGGTCGAGATCCACGAGGACCGCGCGGGAGGCCCCCCGGGAGAGCGCCTCGAGTCCGAGCCCCCCCACCCCGGCGCACAGGTCGAGCACGGCGGCCCCCCTCACCCACGGTTCGATCAGGGTGAACAGGCTGTGACGCAGGCGCGCGGGCACCGGCCGAACGCCGGGCCCCACAGGCGGCAGCTCGGCGTTCCTGAACCGACCCGCTCCGATGCGCATCGGGGAAGGGTACGCCACCCCCACCCGGGGCGGCAACGCCGCGGCCCTCCCCGTGCGGCGGGAGGTGCCCCCGGCGCGGAGCCCCGGCTACCCTGCGCCGACCTGGAGGCCGCATGATCCGTCTCGGAGTGAACCTCGACCACGTCGCCACCCTGCGCCAGGCGCGGGGCGGGCGGTCGCCCGACGTCCTGGCGGCCGGGCACGCGGCGCTGCTCGGCGGCGCCGACCACCTGGTGCTCCACCTGCGCGAGGACCGCCGCCACGTCCAGGACCGGGACGTGCGGCTCGTCCGGGAGAACCTGCCGCTGCCGCTCTGCCTCGAGATGGCGGCGACGGCCGAGATGGTGGCCTTCGCGCGCGAGGTGAAGCCCGAGTACGTCTGCCTGGTCCCCGAGAGGCGCGCCGAGCGCACCACGGAGGGCGGCCTGCCGGTCACGGCGCAGATCGCGGAGCTGACGAGGGTGGTGGACGAGCTGAAGGAGGCGGGCGTCGCGGTCTCGCTCTTCGTCGATCCCGACGAGGCGGCCCTGGTGGCGGCCAACGAGACGGGCACCGAGGCCGTCGAGCTCCACACGGGCCGCTACGCCGACGCGAAGCACGACGCCGAGCGCGTCGGCACGTTCCTCGCGATCTCGCGCGCCGCGGCCACCGCGCGCACGCTCGGCCTCCGCGTCCACGCCGGCCACGGGCTCGACTACGGCAACGTCTCCCGCATCGCGGCCCTCCCCGACGTGGAGGAGGTCAACATCGGGTTCGCCATCGTCGCCCGCGCCATGTTCTCCGGCCTCGAGGCCGCCGTCCGTGAGATGCGCGACCGCGTCGCCCGGGCGCGCGCGGACGAGGCGCCCCGCTCATGAGCCGCCTCCCCGCCCGCATCGAGGGCAGCTGGACGGCCCTCGTCACGCCGTTCCAGGACGGCCGCGTGGACCACGCCACCCTCGCTCGCCTCGTCGAGCGCCAGATCGCCGCCGGCACCGCGGGCCTCTGCCCCTGCGGCACCACCGGCGAGTCGCCCACGCTCTCCTTCGCCGAGCACCGCGCGGTGATCGAGACCGTCGTCACGACCGCGCGCGGCCGCGTCCCGGTCGTCGCCGGCGCGGGCAGCAACGACACGCACCACGCCGTGGACCTCGTGAAGTCGGCGAAGGCCGCCGGCGCCGTCGGCGCGCTCGCGGTGGCCCCCTACTACAACCGCCCGACGCAGGAAGGGCTCTACCGCCACTTCCGCGCCATGGCCGACGAGGGCGGCCTCCCGCTGATGCTCTACCACATCCCGGGGCGCACGGGCGTCCACGTCGAGGTCGAGACCATCGCCCGCCTGCGCGCCTCCGGCGGCATGCTCGCGCTGAAGGAGGCCCACGGCACCGTGGACCGCGTCACGCGCCTGCGCGAGCTCACCGACCTTCCCATCCTCTCCGGCGACGACGGCCTCACGCTCCCGATGATGTCGCTCGGCGCGACCGGCGTCGTCAGCGTCGCAAGCAACGTCGTCCCCGCCGAGGTGGCCGCGATGGTCGCGCACGCGCTCGCGGGCCACGGCCGCGAGGCCCTCGCGCTCCACGAGCAGATGGCGCCGCTCGTCCGCGCGCTGTTCCTCGAGACGAACCCCATCCCCGTGAAGTCCGCGCTGCTGCTCACGAAGCACCTCTCCTGCGGCGACCTGCGCCTGCCGCTCGTGCCCGCATCGCCCTCCGTCGTCGCCGCGCTCACCGCGGCTCTCGCCCGCTGCGCCCCGTCGGTCTGAACGCGCCGCGCCGGGCTCGGCTCCACCGCCCGGCAGCCTCGAGCCCGGGACCGTAGATTCCCTCAGGGGACGGTCACCTCGAACTTCTCGACCTCGCCGAAGGTCTTCTTCGTCTCGAGATCGTACATCGCGATGGAGAGGATCCACCGCCCGGCGTCCTTGGGCGCGTCCACGCTCCAGGTGAAGTCGCAGGTCTGGCCGGGCATGACGGGCCGTCCCGACTTGAGCTTCTGCTCCGACGCGAAGGCCTTGACGCCGTCGTCCTTCCTCCCGACCTCCGTCTTCTCCACGGTCACCTTGAGGACGAGCAGCTTCACGGCGTTCCACGCCGCCTTCCCGTCGTTCGCGACGCGCACGGCCACCTGGTGACGCTTCCCGGCCTCGAGGGAGGCCTTCTTCGTGTCGCCGTCGAACTTCACGCTCGAGAACCGCGCCTTGAGGATGCGCTCGACCTCCGCCTCGAAGTCGTAGGGGTCCGAGATCGGCTGGTCGCCGTGGAACAGCCGCGCCACCATCTCGTAGGGTCCGGTGTAGGGCGGCGACTTGATCTCGACGCTCACCTGCAGCCCCTGCTTGGCCGGCACGGCGCGCGAGAGGTCCACGTCGCCGTGGAACTCACGCACCACCTTCGCGTCCACCCCGTCGGGGCCGTCGGCGCACTCGAGGACGAGGTGGAAGCGCTCCCGATCGGCGTCGCTCGACTCCCAGGGGCCGTCGCCGTCGTTGAGGACGCTGAAGGTCAGGTCGAGGGGCTCGCCGGGCGGAAGCAGCGAGAGTCCGTGCTTCGACACGATCCGCCCGGAGATCTTGCCCGAAGAGATCACGAGCCGCGCGTCCGCGGTGTCGCCGAACTTCCGCCCCTTGTGCTCGAGCCAGCAGCCGAGGACCCACGTGCCGGCATGCTCCGGCGCCTCGATCGTCTCGTCGTGGGTGAGCGTGCCGCCCGGCTGCACGCTCGGGAGCTTGTCGAACGCCTTCCGGATCTCGAGCTCGTCGCGCTGGGCTTTCGCCCCGGACGGGGACGTGAGCACGCTGACGACGAGCGTGACGTCGTCGCCCCGCCACGCGAACTGCCCCGTGTTCTCGATGCGGAGCTCGACCTTCCCCTTCTTCCCGACCACGAGCGTCGGGACCTTGAACTGCGTGATGCGGGAGTCGTAGTCCTCGTCGCCCGCTCTCGCGGCGGAGGCCCCGACGAGCGCCGCCGCGAGGAGCAGGAGGCCGCGGAGCAGAGCGCGCCGCGGGCGGGCGTGCGGGGCGTGGGGGGCCGGACGTCGCATGTGCGGTCTCCTACGGAAGATCCACAGGGTACGCGGGCTCGTCGTCCGGCGGCGTCCGCCCGGACGGAGCCCAGGGCGCAGCAGGGGCTCCGCCGCCGCGGCGGGGCCCTACCTCGTCCACACGGCGGACGGGGAGTTGCCGAACGCGGCCGCCGCCGCGTCGGCGGGGACGGGCGGGTGGGCGGGGTCGTACGCCACCTTCGGCGCGAAGCCCTTCACGTTCACGTCATGCCCCTCGCCCCCCTCGGCGCTCGTGACCGACAGCTCGGCGGCCCCGCCGAGACCGGGGTCGGTCGAGACGTTGTCCTTGACGACGTAGGAGAAGTCGTCGCCCAGCGTCGTCGCGTCGAGGACCAGGTACTTGGGGTTGAGCCCGAACTTCCCGACGACCATCCCGTCGCCCGGGTTCTTCGCCCCGAGCAGCGTCGCGTTGCCGTGGAACAGGTTGTGGACGAACGAGAGCTTCGGCATCCGCTCCTCGGGCCAGTCGTGCTGGAACGCGCCGCCCACGTTGTGCGCGAACAGGTTGTCGCGGACGACGATCTCCTGCGCCGTCTCCTTGGTGTTGAGCGAGACGGCGCCGACCTCGGCCGACGTCGGGTCGGGGTTGTACGGCCAGCAGCGCAGGAACGTGTTCCGCTCGAGCGTGATGCGGCGGACCGTCACGCCCCGCACCGCGATGCCCTGGCCGACCTGCACCGGGATGCAGCAGTTCCAGAACAGGTTGTTGCGGACGACGATCTCGGTCTCCTTCGACCCCGGGGCGATCAGCGGCTCCATCACCCGGCCGGCCGAGTTCACGAGCACGTTGTCCGCGAGCACGACCCGCTCGACCTGGGCCTGCTGGAACGCGACGAACGCCGCGCCGCGCGAGCCCTCCCGCTTGAGCGACCCCTCCGCGTCGTACGCATTGCGCCCCGCGTAGTCCACCGCGAAGCCGCTCACCACGAGCTCCTTCAGCACGGTCTTCCTGGCGAGCTCGAACACCGGGGTCCCGCTCGCGGCGTCGCCGCCGACGTGGCTCGGCGCGTGGAACGGGTCACGGCTCGACCAGTCGTCCGCGAAGCCGCCGAGGAGCGCGATCCGCAGCCCCGGGGCCTGCAGCGCGGGCAGCGCCCACCCGCCCCCACCCGCCTTCCCCGCGTACGGCCCCGAGGCGACGAGCATCTCCACCTCGGTCGCGCCGGGCTGGGCGGCGAGCTCGGCGACGCGAGCGATCGCCTTGTGGAGGTTGGGGAAGACGGCCTCGGCGGGGGCCTTGGCGAGCGCCGCCTCGAACGCCTTCGACCCGCGGGCGGCGACGTAGACCGTCTGGACGCCGCCCCCCTCCGCGCGAGCCTCCGGTGCGTGGGGCGCGAGCGCGACCGCGACGCACGAGAACCCGGCGATCCGAACGAGGTGACGCAACCGCATGTTCGTCTCCGTGGGCCACCGAGAGAGTCCGGCGGACTCGCGCCCGCGGCCGATCTTGCCGGAACTCCCCCCCCGGCGCCAGCGGCAGACCCGCGACCGCAACCGGAGGGAAGGGGGGCCGTGCCCCGGCTCCGCGTGTCGTGACGGCAGGGTCGGAGGGGCAGGGTCCTTGTCAAACGGGCAGGGGATCGCCCAGGGAGGAGGAGTCGGGGGGCGGCGGGGGCGATGGGGCCTCCGAACTCCGTGAGACTCCTGGAGTTACGACGGCGCCGGAGCGGCACGGCCGCGCAGCCTCGGGTTGGCACGCGCCTCGCTATGGCCGGGTGTGCGAAGGGCGCAGCCGTGCGCCCGACCTGAAGCATCCAACGAGCAGTGCACCCGAGGAGACGAGCCATGACCCACCCGCTTTCCACCCTCCGCAAGGACCCCTTCGAAGGCATGAGCCCCTACGGCCTCACCTTCGGCCGGTGGTTCGACGACATGCTGGGCCGCACGCAGGAAGACGGCGGCCAGCTCCTCACCCCCGCGCTCGACATCACGGAGGACGAGAACGAGTTCCGCGTGACGACCGAGCTGCCGGGCCTGACGAAGGACGACGTCCAGATCCAGCTCGAGAACGGCGTGCTCGCGATCTCCGGCGAGAAGAAGCAGGAGAGCGAGTCGAAGGGCAAGAGCTGGCACCGCATGGAGCGCCGCTACGGCGCGTTCTACCGGTCCATCACCCTGCCCCGGGGCGCGGCGCTCGAGACGGCGGACGCGAAGTTCGAGAACGGCATCCTCGTGATCCGGATCCCGAAGCGCGAGGACGTCAAGCCGCGCACGATCAAGATCCAGTGAACGAGGTCGGGATCCCCGCGATCCCGAGCATGATGCGGGGCCCGGGGCGTGCGCACGCCGTCCCGGGCCCCGGCGCCAGGTAGCACGCCGAGGGAGGACGCCATGAGGCTCGACAAGCTCACCCAGAAGTCGCAGGAGGCCCTGCAGGAGGCGCAGACACGCGCCGTCGGCGCGGGGCATCCCGAGCTCCTCCCCGAGCACCTCCTCGCCGCGCTCCTCGAGCAGGAGGGCGGCATCGTGCCGTCGCTTCTCGGCAAGGCCGGCGTGGACGGCGAGCGGCTCACGGCCCTCGTCGGGAAGGAGCTGGATCGCCTGCCGCGCGTGCAGGGGGGCGCCGAGCCCGTGCTCTCGCGCCGGCTGCGCAAGGTCCTCGACGAGGCCGAGTCCGTCGCCAAGGAGCAGAAGGACGAGTACGTCTCGACCGAGCACCTGCTCCTCGGCATCCTCGCCGAGCGCTCGGGCACGGCGTACGACCTCCTCCGCACGAACGGCGCCGACCGCGACGCGATCCTCACGGCGCTCAAGGCCGTCCGCGGCTCCCAGCGCGTCACCGACGCGTCGCCCGAGGGCAAGTACGCCGCGCTCGAGAAGTACACGCTCGACCTGACCGAGCGCGCGCGCAAGGGCAAGATCGACCCCGTGATCGGCCGCGACGAGGAGATCCGTCGCGTGATCCAGATCCTCTCGCGCCGCACGAAGAACAACCCGGTGCTGATCGGCGACCCGGGCGTCGGCAAGACCGCCATCGCCGAGGGGCTGGCCCGCCGGATCGTCGCGGGCGACGTCCCCGAGGGGCTCAAGGACCGCCGGCTGCTCACCCTCGACATCGGCAGCCTGCTCGCGGGCACGAAGTTCCGCGGCGAGTTCGAGGAGCGCATGAAGGCGATCCTGAAGGAGATCGGCGCCGCCGAGGGCCAGATCATCCTCTTCATCGACGAGCTCCACACGCTCGTCGGCGCCGGCGCCGCCGAGGGCGCCGCCGACGCGGCCAACCTCCTCAAGCCCGCGCTCGCCCGCGGCGAGCTCCACTGCGTCGGAGCCACCACGCTCGACGAGTACCGCAAGCACGTCGAGAAGGACGCCGCCCTCGAGCGGCGCTTCCAGCCCGTGTTCGTGGGCGAGCCCACCGCCGAGGACGCGGTGGCGATCCTCCGCGGGCTCAAGGAGCGCTACGAGGTGCACCACGGGGTGCGCATCCAGGACGCGGCGCTCGTGGCCGCGGTCAAGCTGTCCGCCCGCTACCTGCCCGACCGCAAGCTGCCCGACAAGGCCATCGACCTCGTGGACGAGGCAGCCTCGCGCCTGCGCATGGAGATCGAGAGCGTCCCCCACGAGCTCGACGTGCTCCAGCGCAGCATGGCGCGCCTCGAGATGGAGCGCATCGCCCTCGCCAAGGAGACCGACCGCGCCACGAAGGAGCGCCTCGGCGCCCTCGAGCGCGAGCTGGCCGACACGAAGGAGCAGGTCTCCCGCCTGACGGCCCAGTGGAACTCCGAGCGCGACGACCTCGGCAAGGTCCGCAAGACGAAGGAGGAGCTCGAGAACGCCCGCGAGCGTCGCCATCTGCTCGAGCGGCGGGGCGAGCTCGAGGAGGCGTCGCGCCTCCGCTACCAGGAGGTCCCCCGCCTCGAGAAGGAGCTCGCCGCCGCCCAGAAGCGCCTCGAGGCCCACGGCGACCGCCGCCTCCTCAAGGAGGAGGTCGGCGTCGAGGAGGTCGCCGAGGTCGTGGGCATGTGGACCGGGATCCCCGTGTCGAAGATGCTCGAGACCGAGGGTCAGAGGCTCCTCCAGATGGAGGTGCGCCTCGGCGCCCGCGTCATCGGCCAGGACGAGGCCGTCCAGGCCGTCGCGGACGCCGTGCGCCGCTCCCGCGCGGGCCTCACCGAGGGCTCGCGCCCCGTCGGCTCGTTCCTCTTCGTCGGCCCCACGGGCGTCGGCAAGACCGAGCTCGCCCGCGCCCTCGCGGCCTTCCTCTTCGACGACGAGAAGGCCATGGTCCGCATCGACATGTCCGAGTACATGGAGAAGCACTCCGTGTCCCGGCTCATCGGCGCGCCCCCGGGCTACGTCGGCTACGAGGAGGGCGGCCAGCTCACGGAGGCGGTCCGCCGCCGGCCGTACTCGGTCATCCTCTTCGACGAGGTGGAGAAGGCGCACCCCGAGGTGTTCAACGCGCTCCTCGCGCTCCTCGACGACGGGCGCCTGACCGACGGCCAGGGCCGCACGGTGGACTTCACCAACTCGGTCATCTTCATGACGAGCAACCTCGGCAGCCAGG
>CAZJJQ010000047.1:0-2049 GCA_964546345.1 uncultured Planctomycetales bacterium | reverse complement strand
CAGCCAGGCGCTCGCCGAGGAGGGCCTCTCCGAGGACGAGATGAAGGCCCGCGTGGACGAGGCGCTGCGGCGCCACTTCCGCCCCGAGTTCCTCAACCGCATCGACGACGTGATCGTCTTCCACCGGCTCTCCCGCGAGCACCTGCGCCGGATCGTGGACCTCCAGATCGCGCGCCTCGCGAAGACGCTCGAGGGCCGCGAGCTGAAGCTCGTCGTCACCGACCGGGCGGCCACCCGCCTCGGCGCCGAGGGCTACGACCCCGTCTACGGGGCGCGCCCCCTGCGCCGCCTGCTCCAGCAGAAGGTCCAGAACGAGGTCGCCCGCCGCCTCCTCGCGGGCGAGATCGGCGCCGGCGACACCGTGCAGGTGGACTTCGAGGACGGCGAATACACGTTCACGAAGCAGGCCCACGTCGCGCCGGCGGCAGCGCCCTGAGCGACGCGGGACCGCCGCGAGACGGGGCCTCGGGTAGGCTCCCGGCGTCCCGACCCGGGATCGGGCGGGCACCGGAGCCCCGTCGCATGCGCAGGTCCACCGCCGCGAGGCGATCCGTCCTCGGCATGGCGGGCCTCGTGATCGGAGCGGCGCTCGCGGGGCCGGCGGCCTCGCGCGCGTCCGCGCGCGACGCGCTCCCCGTCTCCGTCTGCCTCCACGGGGGAGGTCCGTACCGCGCGCCGGAGCCCCCCACCGACGTCGAGGACTTCGACGTGCGCCTCGCGACGTCGAAGGACGGGGTTGCCTGGACGCTCGTCCCCGGCGTGCGCTTCGAGCGCAGCGCGGGGGCGGAGCTCTTCCTCGGCAGGGACGACCGACTGACGCTCCACTGCGTCGAGGGATCGTGGAAGTCCCCCGTCCCCGTCGCCCACGTCCGCGGCGCGGACGGGGCCTTCACTCGAACCCCGACCGACCTCCCGGGGATCGTCCCGTCGATTCTCCGCACGAAGGCGGGCGGCTTCGAAGCCTACGTCCGGGCGCCCGACGACCAGACCGCCCTCGCCCGCTATCGCTCCGACGACGGCCTGCACTGGCGCGCCGACCGCATCGTGTATCACCAGCAGGCGGTCGTCGCGGACCCGGACGTCTTCCTCGTGGGCGATCGTCGCGTGCTCTTCGTGGGTGCAGGGGCGGCGACGCTGCGTGCGGAGGAGGACGTGGGCGGCGGGTTCGGGACGGGGCACGCACTGCCCACTCCGCTCGTCGAGCCCGACACGGTCGTCGTCGACGGCGTTCGCCGCACCTTCGTCACGAGCCGGAAGGGCGTCGACGGCAGGTCCGAGCCCGTCGTGAGCTCCTTCCTTGCGGACGCCGATGGGACGCTCGTTCGCCAAGCCGACGCACCCCTCGCGCTGTCCAAGGGCGACGAACACGTGTCGGGGCCCCGCGATCCGTCGGTGGTCCGAACCCCCGACGGCACGTGGTGGATGGCGTACGCCGCGTTCCGCGCCCCCCGCATGGTCGGACCCTCCGACCCTCCGCCCCCGCCGCCCCCGACCTCCCCCGCGACGCCGGTCCCGCCCGCTCCCGTGGCGCCCGTTGCGCCTCTCCCGACCGAGCCTCCCATTGTGAAGTTGCGCTACTACGACCTCAGCGATCTCGATCCCGCGAAGCAGGGCCAGGCCCTCGGCCAGGCGCAGCGCCTCGCGTCGTCCTCCGGTGCACAGGGCGCGGAGGCGTTCGTCACGGGCAAGACGCTGGTCCTGCGCGCCACGCCTGAGGCCCACACGGCGATGACGGCCGTCCTCGAGAGCCTGCGCAAGCCGTGAGGGGGGCGCCGGCCTCGGCGTGACCATCGGGTGACGGAACCGGGCTCTGCTGCCCGCGGCCCCTGGAGTCGAGATGTGAACCGCGCCCGTCCCCTCACCGTGCTCCTCCCCGCCCTCCTTCTCGCCGGGTGCTGCTGCGACCGCACGCCGCGGCGCGATCCGTACACGATCGTGTGCCCGTCGCCCGCGCCGCAGCAGACACCCGTCCCGGCGCCGGCCCCCCCCGCGACGCCCGAGTCCACCTCGCCGTGCGTGCGCCCGCCGCGGCTCGCGCCCGCGGCCCCG
>CAZJJQ010000046.1:0-13112 GCA_964546345.1 uncultured Planctomycetales bacterium | reverse complement strand
GGGGCGGCGGGTGTGGGCTCGTCCGCGCGGACGCGCGGCGAGGAAAGGAGCAGCACCGCGCCGAGGAACGGCGCGAGGAGGATCGCGGCGCGCCCCGAGGCGCTCCCCCCCCACATGGCGCGGGGACCGGCCCCCGCCGCCCCCCGAAGATCCCGAGCCCCGACCCCCATCGCAACCTCCTCCGGCCCTGCGGCCGTGCCCGGAGCGACCGTGCGGATCACCCGCCCGGCCGCACCATCTTGCGGTACTTGCCCTTCTTCGACTCCGCGTCGGCGCCGGCCGCGGCGTCGCGCTCGGCCTTCTTCTCGCGGTAGTACTCGTAGGTGCCCTCGCACCAGACGACTTTCCCGTTGCCCTCGAACGCGAGGATGTGCGTGGCGACGCGGTCGAGGAAGTAGCGGTCGTGGGTCACGACGATGGCGCAGCCGGGGAACGACTGGAGCGCCTCCTCGAGCACGCGCAGCGTCTCGAGGTCGAGGTCGTTCGTGGGCTCGTCGAGGATGAGGACGTTGCCGCCCTTCTTGAGGAGCTTCGCGAGCTGGAGGCGGTTGCGCTCGCCGCCGGAGAGCTTGCCGACCGGCTTCTGCTGCTCGGCCCCCTTGAAGAGGAAGCGCGACAGGTAGGAGCGGACGTTGATCTCCTCCTTGCCGATCTTGATGACGTCGCCGCCCTCGGCGACCTCCTGGAACACGGTCTTGTCGTCGTCGAGCGTCTCGCGGTTCTGGTCCACGTAGCAGAAGACGGTGTTCTTGCCGAGCGTGATCGAGCCCTGGTTCGGCTGCTCGACGCCGGTGATCATGCGCAGGAGCGTGGTCTTGCCCATGCCGTTCGGGCCCACCACGCCGACGATCCCGCCGGGCGGGATGTCGAGGTCGAGGCCGTCGATGAGCACGCGGTCGCCGTAGGCCTTCTTGAGGCCCCGGATCGTGATCACGCGGTCGCCGAGGCGCGGGCCCGTGGGGAGACGCAGCTCGACGGTCCCGCGCTGGGCCTCGAGCTCCTGCGCCTCGAGCTCGTGGAAGCGCGCGATGCGCGACTTGCTCTTCACCGTGCGGGCCTTGGGCGTGCTGCGGATCCACTCGAGCTCGCGCGCGAGGATGCGCTGGCGCGCCGACTCGGTGGACTGCTCGAGCTCGAGGCGCTTCTGCTTGGCCTCGAGGAAGCTCGAGTAGCTGCCCTCGAACACGAAGATGCGCCCGCGGTCGAGCTCGACCATCTGGTTCGTGGACTTCTCGAGGAACCACCGGTCGTGGGTCACGAGGAGCCACGCGCCGTGGTAGGTGGTCAGGAAGCGCTCGAGCCACTCGGTGGTCGCGGCGTCGAGGTGGTTGGTCGGCTCGTCGAGCAGCAGCAGGTCGGGGTGGCTGAGGAGGATGCGGCACAGGGCCACGCGACGCTTCTCGCCGCCCGAGAGCTTGCGCACGTCGGCGTCGCCGGGCGGGCAGTCGAGCGCCTCCATGGCGACCTCGAGGTGGCGGTCCACGTCCCAGCCGTCGCGGTGCTCGATGAGGTCCTGCACCTTGCTCTGCTCGTCGAGCACCTCCTGCATCTCGTCGGGCGTGAGGTCGCCTCCAAGCCTCTCCGACAGCGCCTCGAACCGGGCCAGCAGCTCGCGGATGGGCTTCACGCCGAGCTCGACGTTCCCGCGCACGTCGAGCGTCTCGTCGAGGTGGGGCTCCTGGGGCACGTACCCGATCGTGACGCCCGCGTACGGGCGCACCTCGCCCTCGTACTCCTTGTCCTCGCCCGCGAGGATCCGCAGCAGGGTGGTCTTGCCCGAGCCGTTCTCGCCGACGATGCCGACCCGCGCGTCGCTGTAGATGCCGAAGGTGAGGTGCTTGAGGATCTCGCGCTGCTGGATCGTCTTCGTCAGGCCCTGGACGGAGAGGATCGTCTGGCGCTGCGGGGTCGGGGGAGGCATGGAGCGGCGGCTTTCGGGAAGGAGGGCGGCGGGGCCCCCGTCCCCCGGGGGGGGGCGGGCGCGGGGGTAGGAGGGTACCGCGCCCCCCCGGGAGCCGCGACGCCGGCGCAGCCACCCGGGGGGGCGGGCGGGGTGTCGGAGGAGGGTTCGCGATGGGATCCGGGAGCGTGGAGGGACGAGGCGCGCGTCGTGTCCGCATGCGGGCGGGCCGCGGAAGCCACGCCCCCTGCCGGGCGGGAGGGTGCATCGGTAGACTGCCGGCCGCATGAACGCGATCGCTGGATTCCTGGCGCGTTGGGCGGCGCTGCTCGGGGTGGCGGGATTTGCAGCGGTGGCTCGGGGGGGCGACCCGCCCCGCGAAGGCTGGAAGCCGACCCCGCCCCGGCAGATCACCGAGGGGAGGTCCCCACGCCTCTCGCCGGGAGGATCGCGGCTCTCCTTCGTACGCTACCAGCTCGACCTCGGGTCCCGCGACGCGGACGGCCAGCCGCTCACGGTTCCGATCCTGCACGTGAAGGACCTCGCGACGGGTCGCGAGACCGTCACGGCCCGGAACGGTCGCGCGGCCGCCTGGTCGAGCGACGATCTCCTGGTCCTCGAGGATGGGACGAGCCTCCGGATGGGCGGGGACGGCGGCGAGCCGTCGTTCCCGACGTTCCCCGGCGGCTACCTCCCCGCATCGGGTCGCTCGCGCGACGGGCGGGCGATCGCCTGGGTCGGACGGGCCGACTTCGCCCAGGCGGTCCTCCGTGGCCAGGCGATCCCCCGCGAGGCGGTGCACGTGCTCACCACCGAGGCCATGGTCCGCCCCTTCGCGGTGGGCGATGGTCCCGACGTCGATGGGACGCCGGGTTTCCTGGCCTTCTCTCCGGACGGGACGCACCTCGCGATGCACCTCCGGTTCGTGCACCTCGGACGGCCACCCCATCCTCGCATCGCCGTGCTCGACCTCGCGAGCGGGAGCTCCACCTTCGTCCTCGACGAACCCTACGGATCCCCAGGAGCGGACGAGGCGGGGACCTGGCAGTCCGGCGTCGCGGCGAACGGAGTCTGGGACGGGGACGGCGACCGCTTCGTCTTCGTACGGGCCATCGGCTCCGCAAAGCGCGACCTCTACACCGCGGCCGCGGACGGGACCGACCTGCGGAGGCTGACGACGGACGGTCGGTGGAAGGCCTCGCCGAACCTGTCGCCGGAAGGAGAACGATGCGCGTGTTGGGCCGACGCCGACGCGCCTCCCACCGACTCGAAGGGCGGAACCGGCACCGGAGCGCGATCCACGCCGGAGGCGAGGCGCGTCCTGCTCGTGTACCAGCTGCGCACGGGGGAACGGATCGAGCTGCCCGTGCCGCCGTCCGGGGCCGGCGCCGACCTGCAGTGGTCAGGGGATGGCAAGGCCCTCTGGTTCGAGTGGACGTCCGGGCAGACGACCTCGATCTGGCGCGTCGAGGCACCCCCTCCGACCCCCGTTGCGACCGGGACGCCGCTCGTCGATCGGACGACGTCGCCCCTCGACGATGTGCTCGAGTCGCTGGCCTCGGAGGACGACGACGAGGTGGAGAACGGGATCGAGCGGTCCCGCGGGCTCGCCGATGCGCGGGTCACGGACGCGCTCCGCGACGTGATGCGGCGCTGGGCACGGAACGACCACCGGCCCTATCCGTGCGTCGAGGCGTTGCGGGAGCGCGGCGCGGTGGCCGCGGTGCCCGAGCTCCTGGAGGAGCTGGCGCGGGGCGAGTGGCTCGACGCGGTCTCTCCGCCGCTCATCGAATGGCGCGTGACGGCGGCCCTCCCCTTGTGGCGCCGGGTGCTCGCGTCCGGACCGCCCGGGGGGAGGGCGATCGCGGCGGTGGCGCTCGCCCGCATGGAAGCACCCGAGGGATGGGACGCCGTGCGGAGGGAGGCCGAGACGCCGGACGCCGACGTCCGCTGGAGGCTCTGCACGGCTCTCTCGGAGGCGCGGGACCCGCGCTCGGTGGACGTCCTGATCCCGCTCCTCTCCGACACGAACGAGATCTACGCAGGTCACACCGTCCGGGACGCCGCCGCCGAGGCGCTGTACGCCCTGACGGGCGAGGCGCTGGGTCCCGATCCTGATGCGTGGAAGCGTTGGTGGACGGCCCGCGAGAAGACGCTGCCCGACGCCGCGAGCGGGCGGGAGGGCGACAAGTGAGTGGCTGGGAGGGAATCGAGGTTTCCGCACAGCCGCGCACCGCGGGCCCGCAGGGACCGCGCGCCGAGCGGGTTTTCGGGGGCCTGGCCCCCCGAAACCGAGCGAAGGCGGTTTCTAGACAGGCCCTGAGCCGCGCGCGGGGGGCGGCGTTCGCGCTGCTGCTCGCCGCCCTCGGAGGGCGGCCCGTCCATGCAGGCCCGCCGGAAGGCAAGAGAGGCGCCGTCCTCGTGGGACGCGTGGTGGACGCGCGCGGGGCCCCCGTCCGGGGAGTCACGGTGGAGCTGTACGACGCACCGTACGCGGGCTTCGTCAACGGCCCCGATTGGAGGGCGATCGTGCCCGCGCCCGAGTGGTGGGCGCCGGCGCGCGAGGTCCAGCCGATCGGCGTGGCGGTGTCCGGCGCCGACGGCCGCTGGCGGTTCGACGGGCTCGATCCCACGTCACGTTGTCGCGCGCGCGTGCGACCGGCGGGAAGGATGGCCAGCGACGAGGTCGTGAGCTACCCGTCCACACCCTACGAGCCCGTGGACCTCGTCCTCCGGGCGGACGGCGTCGTGGAGTTGCTCGCCACGGATGCCACGGGCGCCCCGATCGTCGCAGACGTGGTCGTCCGCGGTGGAACCGCCTCCTCGACGGAGGTGTCGAGCCCGACGCAGGCGGTCCGGACGGGCGCCGACGGCAGGGCCCGGCTCCTGGGGCTGCCGACCGGCTTCGTCGATCTCGACGTGCGTGTCGCGGGACGGGCGGTGATCCGGACCTACGTCAAGGTGCCGGCGCCGAAGGCAGTCGTCGTTCGGTGCGGCGATCCCGCGGGCGCGGTCGCCGACGGCACGGTCACCGACGCCGCAGGCACGCCGATCGAAGGGGCGCACGTCGTGGTCGCCACGCGCCCGAGCCGGCGGACCGGAGGGAATGCCGACACCCTGCTCCTCGCGAGGACCGATGCGAAGGGGACGTGGCGCATCGCCGGGATCCCCTCCGGCGTCTTCCTGGGACTGAGCGTCGCGGCGGACGGCTTCGTCCCCGCGACGGGGATCGACGCGCGGCGGGGGATCGCGCCGCGCGAGACGCTCACCTTCACGACCCTCCTCGGGCGGGCCGCCGCCGCCGAAGGTCGCGTGCTCGACTCCGGAGGAGAGGCGCTCGCCGGGGTGAGGGTCTCGATCGAAGCGAGGGAGACTCGGACGGACGCGTCCGGTCGTTGGCGCCTCGACGGACTCGAAGCGGGCCCCGGGGAGCTTCGCGTGCACGCCGCCGGACACTACCTCGAGCATTCGCCTGCCGAGACGTCCTGGGGTCCGGGCGGCGGCGTCTGGGTGAATCTCGAGGCCGGGGCGACGGCCGCGGCACCCGCGATGGTGCTGCGGCGCGGCGTGCGGGTCGAGGGCAAGGTCCTCGACGAAGAGGGGAAGCCCGTCGCAGGGGCCGCCGTCATCGCCTCGAGCCATGAGGCGGGCATCGGTTGGCTCGGGCACGGGCGCCAGGCCGTCGTCGCCTCCTCCACGGCGGACGGAGCCTACGTCCTCGAAGGGCTCGTGCCGGGCGACGGATGGACGATCTCGGCGTACGCGCCGGGACGGGCCACGGATCCCGCCGCGGAGGCGTGGCTGCGAGATCCGGGGCGGCCCGTGGGGGTTGACCTCGTGGTGCGACGGCTCGCGCGCATCGCGGGCCGGACGGTGGATCTCGCCGGAAAGGCGGCCCCGACCGTCCGGCTCGAGTTGATCGGACCCGACCGGCGGGTGGTGACGTCGGACGCCGAGGGTCGCTTCGACGCCTCGGACCTGCGAGCGGGCGTCTACCGCATCGAGCCCACGTACGGGGAGCGGCCGCACCGCGAGAAGCCCTCGATCACCGTGAGCGTGCGTCCGGGCGAGACGTCGGACGGCGTCGTCTTCGCACTCGATCCGCCCCGCGCGATCGCCGGCATCGTCGTGGACGAGAAAGGCGAGCCGGTGGAGGGTGTCTCGGTGGGGCTGAAGGCCGACGAACCCTGGCAGTTCGTGGACCGGTGGCGGGGGGAAGAGGCCTGGTGGTCCTGGGGGACGGAGACGGACGCGGCCGGGCACTTCCGGATCGAGAACCTCTGGCCCGGTGGGTACTGGATCCGCCCCTCGGCAGGAGAGGGACGGGTCGAGGCGGGTCGCGAGGATCTCCGCCTCGTCTGGTACCGCGACGCGGTCCCCGAGATCTCCGGGCCCGAGGACGCGATGCGCGGGCAGAACCGATGGGACATCGGGGGTGACGCCCTCCCGATCGCGGGCCTGGTCCTCGGCCCCGACGGACTTCCGGTCCCCTCGGCCGTCGTACAGATCACGGTCCACTCCGACGGCGGGTACCAGAGCTTCGGCGCTTGGGTCATGGAGGGACGCTGGCGATCGACCGTGCGCTCCGGAGGAGATTCGATCGACGTCGAAGCGAGTCGAGCCTGCGACGCCTCGGGCGCGCCGCTCGACTACGGGCCCGCGAAGGTGAGCGGCCTGAAGGTGGACGTGGGCCACGTCGAGCTGCGTCTGCCGAAGGGCCGGTCCATCACGGGACGCGTGCTGGACTCCGGGGGCAGGCCGGTCGCGGGGGCGGCGGTCTTCGCGAGCCGGGCGAGTGAGGCGCGCTCCTTCACCGGGTCGGCGGGGACGACGGCCACGGACGCGAACGGCAGGTTCCGCTTCGTGGGCTTCCCCGAAGGGGAGTTCCAGGTCTCCAGCGCTCCGGCGCCGCGTGCCACGCTGGCGGCCCGCGTCGTGTCCGCGGGCGCGGCCGACGTCGAGCTGAGGTACGCCGACATGCGGTGGATCGAGGGCCGCGTCCTCGACGACGCGTCCCGCCCCATCGTCGGCTTCGGGCTCACGACCGAGGAAGCGCGCACGAAGACCTCCCTGGACGGCACGTTTCGCATCGGTCCCGTCGAAGGGACCGTGGTCCTGAAAGGGCCGGAGAAGTGGACGTACGGCTTCCACGAGCCCACGCTCCCCGAGTACGGGCCCGTGGAGTCCCCTCCGATCGCGGCGGGCAGCGTCGGCGTCGAGCTGAGGTCGCCTCGCGTCTACGAGGTGTCGGGCGTCGTCGAGGCCGGCGAGGGGGTCGAGCGCGGGATGGACGCGGAGCTGCGCCTCGATCCGGAGCCCGCCGACCCGACGCGGGCTCCCGTGACGGGCCGACAGTCCTGGCACGAGAAGGGCTTCCGGCTGGCGGCGCCGCCGGGCACCTGGCGCCTGACCGCCACCACCACGTCGTGGAACGGCCGGGACCACAAGGTCCACTCGACCTCGGTCGTGGTCACCTCCCCTGCGTCGGGCCTCCGCATCACCCTGTCGGAGGCGCCGGGCCTCCGGGGATCCCTCGTCGGCGAGGATGCGGCCGGCTTCCTCGTCTCCTTCACGTCGCAGGCGGAGGCGGGCCCCCTCACGGCGGGAGTCGCGTCAGGAGCAGCCGGAGCGTTCAAGTGGGTGACGACCGAGGAAGGGCCCTTCCTGGTCTTCGCGTCGCGGCCGGGGGACGATCGCTTCGCCCTCGCCGAGGGTCTACGTCCGGGCGCGCTCGGTCTCGAGCTGAAGCTCGTGGCGGGGCGGCGCATCGAGGGCAGGCTGGAGGGCTTCGGCCCGCAGCTCGACCGTACGCGCGTGTCGGTCTGGGCGCAGTCGAAGCGGGGACTCCTGGTGCATGCCGTGGTCGGGGACGACGGCACGTTCTCGCTGCGCGGTCTGCCCCCGGGGGAGTCCTTCACGGTGGAGGCCCGTGGGATGCAGGGGAGCGCACTGCGGTCGGGGACCGTGCGGGAGGTCCCTGCCGGCACGGCGGGGCTCGTCCTCCGGCCCGATCCCTGATCGCGGTGCGGTCGCGTTCGGGAGGGCGCTCCGGTTCCCGAGGGGCGCCGGGGCCGCAGCGCATCGCGTCCCCCCCCCCGGGACCCGCGATGACGGCCCGCCCGCCTTGGAGAGGGGAGGCGCCACCCCCACCCGCCCCTGCGGAGTCCCTCGAACTGCCCCCGTCGCGGGACGCGCCCGCGCCCCTGGGGCCAGCACCCTGCCACGCGACCCCGCCCGCAGGAGGATGCCGGGCACGCCGGGTATGGTGGCCGCATGCGGACCGAGGCCAGCGCTGAACGCATCCGGGAGTTCCTGCGCCGCTTCGGGCGCGCCGTGCGTGGTCCCGGGACGGTGTTCCTCACGGGCGGCGCGACGGCGCTCCTGCTCGGCTGGCGCACGGCCACCCTCGACATCGATCTGTCCATGGACCCAGAGCCCCGCGGCGCCTTCGAGGCGATCGCTCGCCTGAAGGAGGACCTCGACCTGAACGTCGAGATCGTCTCGCCCGCGGACTTCATCCCGCGCCTGCCGGGCTGGCGGGAGCGGTGCCTCTTCATCGAGTCGGTCGGCGACGTGCGGTTCTTCCACTACGACCCCTGCTCGCAGGCGCTGTCGAAGCTCGAACGGGGGCACGAGCGGGATCTGGAGGACGTGCGGCAGATGATCCGCCGAAGCCTCGTCCGAACGGAGGACCTGCTCCAGCTCTTCGCGGCCGTCGAACCGGACCTGCTCCGCTTCCCGGCCCTCGATGCGGCGGAGTTTCGTCGGAAGGTGGAGGAGTTCGCGGCCTCCAGCCAGGGCGTCCCGTGAGCGGCGTGCTCGACCACCTGGAGGAGCTGCCCGGCGCCGAGCTGGTGCTGCCCGGGCTCGCCGACCTGACCGCCGGTCGCGACACCGTCGCGGCACTGTTGGTGGAGATCGCCGCCTCGCGCCTCCGTCGCCTGGGGCTCGTGGTGCCCCTCCGGGGCGACCTCGAGCCCGAGCGCCGACTCTACCTCCGGCTCGACGCGGAGCGACCGGAGGGGGTCCACGCGCGCTACAACGCCCTGCTCCGGCGCTTGATTGCGTTCTCCCAGGCTTTGGAGGGCCGCGTCTCCCGCGCACGGTGAGGGGGTGACGGTTCGCGGCGGAGGCGATCCTGCCTCGAGGGCCGTCCCTCCACCCCGGGCGTCCAGCCGCGGCTCCGACCTCGTCGCTTCGTGGGAAGGGCAGGCCCGGATGGGTGGTTCGCGGACGGGCCCTACCTCCTGCCGAGACGCCCTCCGTCAGCGCTGCGCCCGCACGTCCAGGGTGGCCTGACGCCGGCGGGCGTACCCCGCCTCGCTCCACGTGTCGCGGATCGTGGCGAGGTCGGTGACGACGTGCCACCGCGACCGGCCCGCGTCGTCCCCGTCGTAGTGCGCGAGACGCAGCGCCTCCGGCGCGCCCGCCCACGCCTGCTTCGCGCGCGCGAGCAGCGCCGCGAGGGTCTTCGCCTCCACGAACCACTCCATCAGCGTCCAAGGCTCGGGGGGCACGCGCGCGGCCGCCACGTCCTCGGGCGGCTTCGCGCCGAGGGACTTCGCTTCGGCGAGGATCTCCCGGACGAGGTCCGTCTCGATCTCCCGCCGCCATGCGACCGACGGCGGCGCGTCGATCGGTCCTGTCTCGGTCGTGCGCGCCCCGTCGGCTTCCGGCGAGGGCACCGCGACCATCGAGCGCCAGGCCGCGACGAGGGTGTCGAGGTGCCTGCGGCGGGCTTCCACCGTCGGCGGGGCCTCGTCCTTGCGCGACCGCGTCGGCGCGGCCGGATCCACGAACACGGCGCGCCACGCGCGCAGCCACGCCTCGGGCAGCCGCTCGACCGTGACGAGCCGCGCGTCGTCGAGACGCACGGTCCCTTCGAGCCCGAGCCCGTCGCCGCGGTCCGCGGAAGGATCCCGGACCTCACGCCCGCGGAGACGCACGAACGCTCGGGGCACTCCCACCAAGGCGTCCTTCTCGGGACGCGCGAGCGCGAAGCCGAAGTGGAACGCCGACTCGGAGACGGGCGACACGAGGGGCCCGAGCCGTTCGGCGAGCGGTGCGGGGACCACCCGTGCGGATCCCTCCATGAACTGCTCGAGCACGAGGGGCATGCCCAGGCGCAGGCGCCCGTCGGCCTCCTTCCAGAGGTAACCATCCCAGGTGGCGAGCTCCTCCACGGGCGCGGGGACCGGTGCGGGGGCCGGAGGCTTCGGAGCGTCCTCGGCCCCCGCCGCCCCCACCCTTCCCAGCAGCAGGATCGCGGCGAAACCCAAGGCACAGCCGACGCGTCGAAGAGGCAACATCGAGGACCTCCGCAGGTGTTCTACGTCCGTCGGCGAGCGGCGTGTGTACGAGTCGTGTACGAACGGGCGCGTCGCGCCCGCCCCGTGCCGCTGCCACCCCGCCGGGGCGCGCCCGAGCCGGGGGCCAGGACGGAAGTGTTGCGCGCGGGCGGCCCGCGCCGTGGTGCACGCACACCGCACCGCGGGCGTAGACTCGGGGCGTCCGGCGTGCCGTCGTCGTCCCGCGAGGGACGGCCCGACCGGTGGTTGCGCCGCCCCTGCGCGGGCGCGCCGGAGACGGGGAGGCTGCCATGACGTCCCACCGGCTCGCGCCCCGGCGCCGGGGCCGCCCGCTGCGGCTCGCGCTCGCGGCCCTGTTCCTCCTCCCGCTCACGATCCGCCCCGCGGCCCTCGCGGACGAGACCGGCCCCACGGCCCCGTGGAAGCCCACGCTCACCGACTCGCGCCTGAGCCTCGCCCCCGAGTGGGAGCGCGCGTACGCGCAGAAGCTCCGCGCGAACGAGGCCTGGGACCGCCTGCCGAGCGCGGTCCGCGCCCGCCTCGAACGGGACTACGCGGCGCTCGAGGCCCGCCTCCGTGAGCTGGTCGCGAACGCGGTGGCGCTCCTCGGCCGCATCGACGCGCACGGCCAGGAGGCCGCCGCGTTCCAGACCCGCCAGGCCGCGTTCGATGCGGACGTCGCGGCCTTCAAGGAGCGCTGCGCGGCCCCGTCGGACGAGGACGCGCTGGCGCGGTGCCGGGCGGAGTACGACGCGCTCCTCGCGCGCGAGGTCGCCCTCACGGCGGAGCGCGAGCGCCTGAACGCGCAGGCCACGGCCCTGAACGAGGCGCAGACCACCCACAATGCCGGGTCGCGGGCCTGGGCCACGGGGCCCGTGACCGCGTTCAGCGCCTTCATCGACGAGGTGCTCGCCGCCGCGCCCGGCCCCGGCACCCCCGAGGAGCGGGCGGCGCTCGAGGCGGAGCTCGCGCGCGAGCGTGAGCGGGTGAAGGGCCTGCAGGAGGCGCTGCGGCGGCTGCAGGGGCAGCACGAGACCGCCGAGGGTGAACGGGCCACCTGGGAGGCGGCCTGGAAGGAGGCCGAGGCCCGCGCCGAGCAACGCGTGATCGAGTTCGCGGCCGACAAGACGGTCGAACGCCTCGTCGGGAGGCTCGTGGCGCACCGCAAGGGGGTGCAGGCGGACATCTACCGCGTCCTCGACGAGAGGATCAACGTCGCCGGCGGGAACGCCGCCGACAAGGCGGCGAGGCTCGCGGCGCTCGACGCGCGCCTGAAGGGGCTCTACGAGGACCGCGCGGTCCTCGTCACCACCGTCGAACGCCTCGACGAGGCGAAGCTGCGCCTGCAGCAGACGCTCGCGGGGGCCCAGGCGGCGGTGGCCGAGAAGCGCGAGGAGAAGGTCGAGGCAGCGGGGGAGGTGTTGAGCGCCCTGCTCGCCGACCCGAAGGTGCAGACGGCCCTGAAGCTCACCGGCGTCTACGGGGACCTCCTCACCTACGGCAAGCTCGCGACCGACGCGACCTTCGACATCGCGAGCGAGCTGACGGCCTGGCACCGGGTCCGCAAGCTCAACGAGGAGGCCGATCGCTACCTCGCCGACGTGAAGCGCCTCGACAGCGAGATGAAAGCCGCCGTCGCCCGCATCCAGGAGCTCCGCCGCCGGCTGGAGGGGCCGGGGCGCTGATCCTCGCCTTTCACGGAGCGAGGAGGCCCGGGGCCGGAGCGTCGCGGCCGGGGAGGGCCGCGGACGGCGAGGTCCCGTGCCGGCCCCCCGCCGCCGTGGAAGATCAGCGACGGCGATCGAGACAGCAGCCGCAGTCGCCCACGTGCACCCGGTCGGAGGGATCTTCGAGCGAGGAGGTCCCGATGCGCGCGGGCACGGGCCCCAGCCCGCCGGCCGCCTCCAGATCGGACAGGCACTGCGGATCGAACTGCGCGAAGCCCGCGTCGCCGAGGTTGGGCGACACCAGCGGGACGTTGATCAGCCAGTACATGATGCAGGACTGCTCGATGTCGTGCGCCCCGTTCGTCGGATCCTCGTGCGGCTGCACCATGGGGATGCCGGCGTTGACGAGGCCGAGCTGGTGCCCGATCTCGTGCACGAGCGTCGAGCCCTCGACCTCCGCGGTCGTGACCAGCAGGTCGTTGCCCTGGTCGCCCGCGTCCACGAAGAACGCGATGCTGCTGCCGTGGTACGAGAGGCCGACCACGTGGGTCGTCGCGCCGTCGAGGTTGCTCTGGCCTCGCACGTAGAGGAGGTAGATGACCGCCGTCTGCGTGGTGCCGTCGGCGTAGAGGTCGCGGTGCGCCCGTTCGAGGTTGTCGAGGTCGGCCACCGAGAGCACGGAGGGGAACTCCGCGAGCGGGATCGCGTCGTCCACGATCACGTTCACGCCCCCCGGCTTGTCGCAGCGCTCCGTCAGCCGCTGCTCGAGGAGCTGGGCGACGCCCGGAGAGGGCGGACGGCCGGCCGGGTAGTCGATCTCGACGAGGAGGTTCGTGAAGTTCGTCCGCCGGAGGAAGTCGGCCGCGAACTCCCCCGAGCCCGAGTTGGCTGCCGCGATCTCGGGCGTCGGCGTGAGGCTCGCGCGATCGCGGAGGCCGAAGGCGGCGGGGTCGGAGCCGCCATCCCCGCTGCCGCCTCCGCAGGCGACCGCCAGGGCGGTGCAGACGGCGAGCCCGCAGGCGCGCAGCAGCAGCTGACTCGGCTGGAATCGACGCACGCGAACCTCCGGACCCCCGGAGGGAGGATAGCCGCGGATGCGCCGTCGTGGGACCGCCTCCCTCTTGGCGTCAGGGCGTGTAGGGAAGTCGCCGAACGCGCGGCACGTGAGCCCGACGCAAGGTGGATGCGCTCCCGACCGATCGGGCTCGATTTCGGAGGCTCGCGCAAGTCCGAGTG
>CAZJJQ010000045.1:0-13168 GCA_964546345.1 uncultured Planctomycetales bacterium | reverse complement strand
TCCCATCCTCGAATCGGAGTCCGCTCGCTGCTCCCCGACCCGCCCACAGTGCGCTTGCGGCCTCCTCCGCATGGCGATCAGCCGCCCGTCTTGCCGGGTAGCTGCGTCCTCGCCCCGGTCGGTCGGCCCCGAGTGCGCCGTCCGAGCCCGCCGGCCCAGCGCCATCAGCTCGATTCCGCAAACGGCGCGCACGAAGCCGCGCTTGGTGGCACCGCGGCCGGATCGGGCCGGCGCCCACGGCCGGCCCGCTGCGCGCGGGGCTCTCCACGTCCCCGTACACCAGCCGAGCAGGACGCCGTGATCGCCCAGGTCTCCATCCCTGACCGAGTCCCCGAGGCCACCAGCCTGTGGTTCGCCGCGGTCATGGACGGGGAGGCCTTTCCCGGTCGTGCCCGGGGCCTCGATCGCCCCCGATCGAAACGCGACCTGGGGGTGGGGCACCGGGCGGCCTCCTGCTTCACGACTCGAGCGGCCCCCCTCGGCGCGTCCCAGGGGTATCGCGCCGGGCGCCTGACGAGTAGCCTCCCTCCCTCGTCGGAACCCGGAGGTTGCGCATGCGGAAACGATCCGCCGTGACGATCGTCGTCGGTTTGGTGTGCGTCGGCGCCGTGGTTGCGGTGGCGCTCGTGGGCGGGGCCCGGCGCCGCGAGCGGATCGGACGGGAGGTCCTCGACGACATCAAGAAGGGGTTGGATGAGGAGTTCGGGGAAGGGCCGAGGAAGTTCGTCAACCGCCTGGACGCGCCCGCGCTCTCGCCGTCGCTCAAGAAGATCCACGTGCCCTTCTCGTTCGACTACCCGAAGCGATGGGAGATCACGGAGGGAGGGAAGAAGCTCACGCGATCGAACTTCGTCTCCATGAAGTGGGACGCTGCGCCCGGGTTCGTCGGCGAGCTGCTGTCGGTCGGGTCCCTCGTCTCGCCGGAAGGCGCCGACCCTGCCGCCTACGCGAAGGAACAGCTCGGCGTCGTCGAGAAGGAGGCGCTGGCTTCGGCGTATCCGAGGTACAAGCGCGAAGGCGAGGAGACCACGACCGTCGATGGCAGGCCCGCGTTCGCGCTGCGCTTCAGCGGCCACGTCACCGCGGAGGAGTCCGGGGGCAAGGAGGACGTCGACATCTACGGGATGCTCCTCGTCGTGCCCGATGTCGTCGGGCATCGGGGGCTGGCGCTCGTGCTGATCAGCTCGTCGATGGCGGGTACGAAGGCGGCCACGGAGGTCGGGGTGACGGGCGATCTGGGGGCCATGCTGAAGTCCTTCCGGCTCTCCGAGTAGGGCCGGTCGCGGGCGGCGCCCTCGTGCGCACGCGCCGCGCGAGCGAGCCGGGCTCGGGCCACCCCCGCCCCCGCCGCCCCCTGCCTCCCGACGTGAGTGGGGGCCCGCGTGGCGACGCATCCCTCGGGTTGCGTCGCTTCGGTCAAGGGCCGCGCCCGTGCTCTGGCCCGCCTTCGCCGTGGAGGACCGCCCTCGGCGCGCGCCAGGACGTGGGAGGTGGCCCCCGGCGTCGCGGTCGGCCGAGCACCTCGATCTTGCTCGGTGACGCGAGGAGGCGTATGACCGCCGAGGCCCCGATCGAACGTCGTCTCGCATACCCCTTCTCCCCGCCGCAGGAGCCGAACGAGCCATGCGTGTCACGTGCCTTCCGGAGTGGTGCGCAGGCGTGCTGCTCCTCTGCCTGTGCGGCTGCGGCGGCTCGGAGGGGAGCCCGGCGATGGCCTTGGCCTCGACGCGCTCGCTTCCGGCGCTGACCGAGATCCGGTCGTTCTACTGGTACTCGGGCAACGGCGACATCACCTCGGTGCCCCCGGGGCACACGTTGGTCGTCACGGACATCCAGGTGACCAGCGGCCTCCCGTGCGAGGTGGGCACGACGTTCGCGGGCCAGCTCTCGCCCAAGATCCTGCTGACGAAGGACGTGCCGGAGTTCCACTCCGCGGTGGGGATCCCGTTCAGCCAGCCCTCCTCGACGACCAACGTGCTGCGCATCGCCGCGCAGTCGAAGGCGGCCCCGGTGACCGACTGCGCCGGCATCCTGGTGGGATACCTGGTCAAGGGACCGTGAGCATGAGAGCGTCCCGGAGCCGCGAGCCGTGACCCACGTCACGAGGTTCGAGCGGGTGACCCTCGCCCTCTGCGAAGTCCTCCGCGACCGGATGGAGCGAGGTCGCGAGGTGGCGTTCTCGTTCGGTCCGCCCGAGCTCGGCGACGGCGAGGCCGAGAGGCCCCGCGTGAACCTGTTCCTCTATCACGTGAGCGAGAGCCCGTTGCTTCAGAACGTGCCGAGGGAGTCCCCGGTCGCCGGTGGAGCCGCTCGGTCACCGGGTCTCCGGTGGGACCTCCACTACCTGCTCTGCACGTACGGCACGACGGGGTACCCGGGTGGCGGTCCGGCCTGCTCGGGGAAGAGCCGCGCGGACCTCGAGGCGCAGGGGCTGCTCTGCGACGCCATGCACGTGCTCCGCGGCGTCGGGCATCTCCTGCTGCGCAGCTCCGAGCCCGGGCCGCGGCCCTCCCCGCACCCGGGCGAGGAGGCGGAGGGCCCGGCGGAGACGCTCCGCGTCGAGTTGCGCCGGCTCGGCCCGGATCAGCCCGGCCATCCGTGGAGAGCCTGGGGGATCGGCTACCAGCGCGCGGCCGCCTACGACGTGAGGGGGCTGCGCGGAGACTCCTAGCGCGTGGCGGTGCGGGCGGCGCCCACCCCCCGGGGGGCCGCGGCTGCGTCCCCCTCGGAAACGGTCCCGAATGAGGCCCCGCCACGCCCACCGCCCCGCGGCGCCCTGTCCTCTTCTTCGTGTCCTCCTCCGCGGCCAGCCCACCGCAGCCAAGCGGCCCCGGGAAAGAAGCCCCGAGCCGCCCCGTCGTAGATCCACATTCCGCACGAAGGTGCGCCCTGCGGGGCCCCGCATGCACCTCGGGGGCTAGCCTCGCGCTTCGGTCGGAACCGCCCGGGGCCCGTCGCTCCGCGGTCCGGCCCGGAGGGCCCGCTCATGCGTCGATTCTCGTCCTACGTCGCTGCCGCCGCGATCGCCGCGGGCTTGGTGGGCGTCGGTCCCCTCGCGCCGGCCGTCGCCGGCGAGTCGGCCGCGGCCGGCATCTCGGAAGCCGAGGCCCTCGAGATCGGCATCGAGGGATACCACTACTTCTACTCGCTCGTCTCGATGGAGATCACGCGCCGCATCTCGACGAACATCGAGGCGGGCAAGCAGCCGGGCAAGGGCCCGATGAACCAGTTCTCGCACATGCGGGCCTACCCGCCGGCGGACTTCCGCGCGGTGGTCCGCCCGAACTTCGACACGCTGTACTCGTCGGCGTGGCTCGACCTGACGACCGAGCCCATGGTGGTGACGGCCCCGGACACCGGCGGGCGCTACTACCTGCTGCCGATGCTCGACATGTGGTCGGACGTGTTCGCGAGCCCCGGCAAGCGCACCACGGGGACCGGCGCCGCCAGCTTCGCGGTCGTCCCTCCGGGGTGGACGGGCACCCTGCCCGCCGGGATGCAGCGCATCGACGCCCCGACGAGCTACGTGTGGATCATCGGCCGCACCCAGACGAACGGCCCGGCCGACTACGACGCCGTGCACAAGGTCCAGGACGGCTACTCGATCACCCCGCTGTCGCAGTGCGGCAAGGCGCCGGTCGCGGCGAAGCCCGTCATCGACCCGACCATCGACATGAAGACGCCGCCGCTCGATCAGGTCAACGGCATGAAGGGCACCGAGTACTTCCGGCTCGCCGCCGAGCTCACGAAGCGCAACCCGCCCCACCTGAGCGACTGGTCCACCATCGCGCGCCTGCGGCGCGTGGGGATCGAGGTCGGCAAGTCGTTCGACCCCGCGGCGCTTGACCCGGTCGTCCGGGGCGCGCTCGACCGCGCGGCCCCCGAGGCCCTGAAGCAGATGCTCGCGAAGCTCCCGACCCTCGCCCGGGTCGTCAACGGCTGGCAGATGAACACCGACACGATGGGCGTGTACGGGAACTACTACCTCAAGCGCGCGATCGTCGCGATGGCCGGCCTCGGCGCGAACCAGCCCGAGGACGCCATCTACCCCATGCTGCTGGTGGACGCCGAGGGCAAGCCGCTCCGCGGCGAGGACAAGTACGTCGTGCACTTCGCCAAGGACGAGCTGCCCCCCGCGGGAGCGTTCTGGTCGATCACGATGTACGACGCCGAGGGCTTCCAGGTGGCGAACCCCATCGACCGCTTCGCCATCGGGGATCGGGACGCGCTCAAGTTCGGCGCCGACGGGTCGCTCGACATCTACATCCAGCACGCGAGCCCGGGCAAGGACCTCGAGTCGAACTGGCTCCCGGCGCCTGCCGCGGGGGCGCTCGGCATCACGATGCGCCTCTACGCGCCGAAGCCGCAGGCGCTCGACGGTCGCTGGGCGCCGACGCCCGTCCGTCGCGTGCCGTAGCGGTACGGAGCCGGCGCAAACTCCTCTACTTCCTCCCCACGCCGCGGCGCGGCGTGGGGAACGCGGCGTGGGGAGGGGCGTGCAGTCGCACGTCCCCTCCCCCGCCGCCCCCACCCTCCTCGGCGGGGTCGCCCCCGGGTGAAGCGAGCCTCGAGCGTCCGCGAGGGAGGCCGCGGAGGTGCAGTGCGGCCGGCTCCGCGGGGAGGGCTCGGGCCGTGCGCAGCGCCGCTCGGGGAGGCGAACGGGGTCCGGCGGAACGTGGGGGGCGCGGGGGGCTGCGACGTCGTCGAGCGAGGACCGCGCCGCGCGTTCGTCCTCCACCTGCGGCGAACGCGCGCTCCTCCTCGTTCCTCGCGAGGCAGCGCTTCGGCGCCCCCCGAAGTGCGTGACTGGATGCGTCGGAGGCCCGTACACTCGCCGCTCCCATGGCACGCTCCCGCATGTCCTCCCTGCTGCGCGAGCCGCTCCTGCACTTCCTCCTGCTCGGGGCGGCGCTGTTCGCCGCACATGCCGCGAGGCCGGGCGCCTCGTCGAACGACGGACCGTCTCGCCAGCTTCGCCTCGGCGAGGGCGACGTCCGGTGGCTGCGCGAGACGTGGACGCTCCAGTGGCAGCGCGAGCCTACGCCCGACGAGCTGCGGGCGCTCGTCGCCGAGTACCTCAAGGAGGAGCTGCTCTCGCGCGAGGCGCGGGAGATGGGGCTCGACCGGGACGACACCTACGTGCGCCGGCGCCTCTCCCAGAAGGTCGAGTTCCTCCTCCAGGACACCACGCGGCTCGCCGAGCCGACGGAGGAGGAGCTGCGCAGGGCGTTCGATGCCCATCCGGAGCAGTTCGGCGGCGAGCCGCGGGTCTCGTTCCTGCAGGTGTACTTCGCCCGCGAGCACCGGGCGGAGGCCGCGGCGACCCTGCCGCGGCTCGCGGCCGGGGCCAACCCCATGGACCAGGGGGACGTGCTGCTGCTCGACGCGGAGTTCCTCGCCGTGACCCGACGGGCGGTGGAGGCCCAGTTCGGGCCGAAGTTCGCCGACGCGGTGCTCGCGCTGGAGCCCGGCGCCTGGCAAGGGCCCATCGAGTCCGGCTACGGCCTTCATCTCGTGCGCGTGACCGAGAGGACGGCCGCGAAGCCCCGCGAGCTCGCGGAGGTGCGCGGGCAGGTGGTCGAGCGGTGGCGTGACGAACGGCAGCGGGAGGCCTCCGAGCGGCACCTCGCGAGCCTCTACGCGAAGTACGACGTGGTCGCCGACGAGAGCGTGAAGCCGTTGCTCCCCCGCGTCCCGCGGCCGGAGGGCGCGCGGTGATCCGCCGGCTCCTGACGGCCCTCCTGCTCGCGCTCGCGGCGGCGCCCCCCGCGTCCGCGCACGAGATGCGCCCCGCCTACCTGGAGGTGCGGGAGGAGTCGCCCGGCGAGTTTCACGTCCTGTGGAAGACGCCCAGGGTCGGCGACGCGCGGCTCGCGCTTTCCGTGGAGCTGTCGGGCGAGGGGATCTCCACCACGGAGGTCGTCAGCCGGACCCCGCCCGGCGCCGTCGTCCAGACGTGGACCCTGCGGGCGCGGGCGCTCCGGGGCCGGACCCTGCGCGTCCGAGGCCTCGAAGGGACCATGACGGACGCGCTCGTCCGGTGCTCCTTCGCCGACGGCACGACCTGGACGCAGCGGCTCACCCCCCAGGCGCCGTCCGCGACGGTCCCCGCGCAGCAGACGTCCTGGGCGGTCGCGGCCCTCTACGCGGGCCTCGGCGTCGAGCACATCCTCTTCGGGATCGACCACCTGCTGTTCGTGCTGGGCCTGCTGCTGCTGGTGCGCGGCCGCGCCATGCTGGTGAAGACGATCACCGCCTTCACCGTCGCCCACTCCCTGACCCTGGCCGTCGCCACCCTCGGCTACGCCTCGGCCCCGGTGGCCCCGCTCAACGCCGCGATCGCGCTCAGCATCCTCTTCCTCGGGCCGGAGATCGTGCGGTCCTGGCGTGGAGAGACGAGCCTCACGCTCCGCCGGCCCTGGCTCGTGGCCTTCTGCTTCGGGCTGCTCCACGGGTTCGGGTTCTCGGCGGCGCTGACCGACGCCGGCCTCCCGCGGGCCGACCTGCCCCTCGCGCTGTTGACCTTCAACGTGGGCGTGGAGGCGGGGCAGGTGGCCTTCGTGGGGGTCGTGCTGCTGCTCCTGCGGTCCTTCCGCCAGCTCGAGATCCTCTGGCCGACGTGGGTCGCGCGGATGCCGGGCTACGCCATCGGCACCCTGGGCGCGTTCTGGACGATCCAGCGCACGGTCCTCCTGTTCGGAGGTCCCCCATGAGGGGCGAGCCCGCGGCCCTCGGCCGTCTGGCCTTCCCTTGGGCGACGGTGGCCCTGGTGCTGGCGCACGTCCAAGGCGGCGAAGGCAGCGGTTTCCTCACGGGGCTCGGCCACCCCGTCTCGGGCCTCGACCACGTGCTGGCGATGATCGCGGTCGGCCTGTGGGGCGCCCAGCTCGGCGCGCCCGCGGTCTGGCTCCTGCCCGTGACGTTCCCCCTGGTGATGGCGTTCGGCGGGATGCTCGGCCTGATGGGCGTGCACCTCCCGGGCGTCGAGGTGGGCATCGCCGTCTCGGCGCTCGTCCTCGGCCTGGCCGTCCTCGCCGAGGCACGGCCCAGGCTCTGGCTCGCCGCGGTCGTGGTCGGGTGCTTCGGCGTCTTCCACGGTCACGCGCACGGCACCGAGCTGCCGCCGGGGCAGAACGGGATGCTCTACAGCGTCGGCTTCGTGATCGCGACGGGGCTCCTGCACGCGGCGGGGATCGCCCTCGGGGTGGCGCATCGCTGGCCGGCGGGACGCGTGGCGCTGCGGGTGGCGGGCGCGGGCGTCGCCGCGGCGGGCGCCTTCTTCCTCTGGAGGGCGCTCGCGTGAGGCGCCGCGCCCTCCTGCTCGTCCCGGTGCTCCTCGGGCTCGCGGCGCGCGACGCCCACGCGCACCTGATGAACAGCGGGTTCGGTCCGTTCTACGACGGGTTGGTGCACCCGTTCGTGACGATGGGCGACCTGCTGCCCGTGCTCGCGCTCGGCCTCCTCGCGGGCCTGTGCGGCCCGCGGTGCGGACGGTGGACGCTCTTCGCGCTGCCGCTCTCGTGGGCGGGCGGGATGGTCGCGGCCCCCGCCCTCGGAGGCCCTGCGGTGCCGGTCTGGTGGGCCGGCGCCGTGACCCTGGTCCTGGGGGCGATGGTCGCCGCGGGGCGCGCCTGGCCTCCCGGGGTGGTGGCGGGCCTCGCGGTGGTGGCGGGCGTCGCGCAGGGGCTTGGCAACGGGTGCGAGCTCGCACCGGTGGTCGGGGGCGGGGTCGCGATGGCGGGCGTCGTCTGCGCGCTGTTCGTGGTGATGGCCCTCGTGGCCGGGCAGGTCTCCTCGCTCCGGTCGGGTGGGGCGCGGATCGGGGTCCGGGTGGCCGGCAGCTGGATCGCCGCCATCGGGCTGCTCCTCCTGGGCTGGGCGGTGCGCTGATCGCCGGCCGCCGCGCACCGGGGCGGCTGCGGCGCGCGGAGACGATCGCGGGATCCACATTTCGCACGCAAGGGCCTTTCTGTTGCGGTACGAGGCACGTGCGGGTCCAATCGCCGGGCTGAACGGCAGCCGCCTGGACGGGGTGCCCCGTCCGAGCCCTCGCCACGGGAGGATCGACCGCATGTTCCCGACGTCCCTTCGCACGACGACCCTCGCGGCGCTCGGGGCGCTGCTGTGCCTCGGCCTCTCCCGGTCCGTCTCCGCCGACGACGAGGTCGGCGACGGCTGCACGGGCGCGGCCACGAAGGCCGACCTCGAGAAGGTCCACCCGAAGAAGGCACCCTACTCGCCGTACGCGGGCCGGAGCTTCCCGACGCGGCCGTTCTTCGGCGACACGCACCTGCACACGTCGTTCTCCATGGACGCGGGCGCGTTCGGCTGCCGCCTCACGCCGAAGGACGCGCTCCGGTTCGCCCGCGGCGAGGAGATCACGAGCTCGTCGGGCCAGCCGGTCAAGCTGTCCCGCCCCCTGGACTTCCTCGTGGTCGCCGACCACTCCGACGGGTTCGGCTTCTTCCCGACGCTCATGAGCGGCGACCCCGAGCTCCTCGCGACGCCGCAGGGCCGCAAGTGGTACGACCAGATCAAGGGCGGGCAGGGCGCCGAGGCGGCGATGGACATCATCCAGAGCTTCGGCCTGGGCAAGCTTCCGAAGGGCTTCCCCGTCCCGGGCACGCGCACCTACCGGTCCGCCTGGCAGGAGATCATCAAGGCCGCCGAGGGGGCGAACGAGCCCGAGCGGTTCACGGCCTTCATCGGCTTCGAGTGGACCTCGAACACGCGGGGCAACAACCTCCACCGCAACGTGATCTTCCGCGAGGACGGCACGAAGGCGAGCCTCGTCGAGCCGTTCACCACCCAGGCGCCGTTCGGGAGCGACAACCCGGAGCACCTGTGGAAGTGGATGGCGGCGACGGAGGAGAAGACCGGCAGCGCCGTGCTCGCGATCGCGCACAACGGCAACCTCAGCAACGGCCTGATGTTCCCCATCGTCGAGGCGTTCGGGAAGCCCCTCGACCGGACGTACGTCGAGACGCGGGCCCGCTGGGAGCGCCTCTACGAGGTCACCCAGACGAAGGGCACCGGCGAAGCGCACCCCTTCCTCTCGCCCAACGACGAGTTCGCGGCCTTCGAGCTCTGGGACAAGGGCAACCTCGACGGCAGCGCCGCCAAGACGAAGGACATGCTCGAGTTCGAGTACGCCCGGTCCGCGTTCCGCAACGGGCTGAAGCTCGAGGAGCGGCTCGGGACCAACCCCTACAAGATGGGCCTCGTGGGCAGCAGCGACGCCCACACGGGCCTCACGGCGATGGAGGAGGAGAACTTCTTCGGCAAGACCGCGCCCCAGGAGCCGAGCCCCGAGCGCCTGACGAAGGCCTTCTTCGACAACCACAAGACGGGCGTCAAGATCATGGACTGGGAGGTCGGCGCCTCCGGCTACGCCGCCGTGTGGGCCACCGAGAACACCCGCGCCGCGATCTTCGACGCGATGCACCGCCGCGAGACGTACGCGACCACCGGCACGCGGATGATCGTCCGCTTCTTCGGCGGCTTCGACTTCCAGCCGGGTGACGCGAACGACCGCATGCCCGCGCGCGTGGGCTACGGCAAGGGCGTCCCCATGGGCGGCGACCTCTCCGACGCGCCCGCGGGGAAGGCCCCCACGTTCCTCGTCGCGGCCCTCAAGGACCCGATCGGGGCCAACCTCGACCGCATCCAGGTGATCAAGGGCTGGCTCGACAAGGACGGCAACACCCAGGAGCGCGTGTACGACGTCGTCGTCTCCGGCGGCCGCACGATCGACGCGGACGGCCGCTGCAAGACGCCCGTCGGCACCACGGTGGACGTCCCGAACGCCACGTGGACGAACACGATCGGCGCCCCCGAGCTGATCACGGTCTGGAAGGACCCCGCGTTCGACCCCGCGCAGCGCGCGTTCTACTACGCGCGCGTGATCGAGATCCCGACGCCGCGCTGGACCGCGTACGACGTGAAGCGCTTCGGCAACACGCCGCTCCCCGAGACGGTGATGACGCTCCAGGAGCGCGGCTACACCTCCCCGATCTGGTACACGCCCGGGAAGTGAGCCTCCGCGGCGGCACGAGGGGGGCGCCGGCGGGTTCCGTCCCGCCCACCGGCGCGCCCTGAGGCGCCTCGGTGGGCGGGAGGGCCTCGCTTCCTCGCGCCGCTTCGCTCGTCGTCCCCGGGCCGCGAGCGCGCTCTCCTCTGTGCGCCTCGCGACGCGGCACCCAGGCGCGTTCCATACGTTCGTCCCCTGGATCGTCGCGGCTCCGTTGTCGCCGGCGTGCCTTTCGCCACGGGCGCCGAAGTTCGTAGGGCCGGGCGACGGGTGCGGGTCGTCGTGGGGGCGACGGTCCCTCCCCGTGGGCCGCTCCGAGCCTGGGAGGCCGCCGACTCCGCTCGGCCTCCGGGGGAGCCGAGCCCCCCGGAGCTTCGATCGGCGGGCGCTCCTCTCGCGCCCGCCCTTCGAGGTCAGGGTGGTGGCCTCGGATCCTCCCCGAGGCCTAGGTCCGACCTCTCCACCAAGGACGAGGCCGCGGAGGGAGCCGATCGCAAGGCAGGCGCCCGCTGGGGCCGCGGGCGCGGCCCCAGCGTCGATCCCTCGAGGAGCTGCGGACTATCTTCGGCGCCCGCCGCCGAAGCTGCGTCCGCCGCCGCCCCAGCCACCGCCGCCACCACCGCCGCCCCAGCTGCGCTCGCCCCCGCCTCCGCCCTCGCCGCTGCGGAGGTTGCCGTAGTTGCGGCTGTAGGCCGAGCTGTCGAGGCGGTGCTGGGTCTCGTCGCCGCCGGCGGAGGCGCCCCAGGCGCTCGGAGGCTGCGACATGCGCTGCGCCTGCTGTTCGCCGGAGGGTTTCTGCCAGCTGGGGTTCTCCCAGCCGCTGCCGGTGTTCTTGGCCCAGCCGCTGCTCGGGTCGTACTTGTAGACGTTGCCGTCGTGGCCCGCGTAGACGTTGCCGTTCGCCGTCTGTGCGACGCCGGTGTTCCCCGTCGCCCCGGAGTGCACGGCGCCCGCGCCGCCCGCGGAGGTCTGCCACGCGCCCGTCGAGCCCCACGCGGTGCTCGAGTGCGCGGTGCGCGCCCACGCGTCGCCCGTCGAGACGGCGGACGAGCCCCACGAGCCGTAGGCGTTCGAGCGCTGCCAGGTGCCCGCGGCCACCCCCGTGGAGGGGTTGTACCCGCCGGCGACGGCGGCCGAGCCGTAGGGACCGTAGGCTGCGGCACCACGGGCGGTCGCGCCCGTGGCCGGGTTGTACGCGGCGACGGTGCCCGCGCCGGCGTACGGGCCGTAGACGCCCGCCCCGCGCGCGTAGGTGCCGGTGGACGGGTTGTAGCGGGCCTGGTAGCCCGCGCCGCCGTAGGGGCCGTAGTACGACGAGCCGCGCACGTACGCGCCGTCGTAGTAGCTGTAGTGCGAGGCGGTGCCGTAGGCGTACCAGCTCGGCGGGTAGTGCCAGGCGGCGTACGGCGTGGCCCACATCGACGCCTGGTTGGCGGCCCACCAGCCCGCGCCGAACATCAGGAGCCCGCCGGCGACGTAGGCGCCGGTGTAGCCGGAGGTGTAGCCCGTGGTGACCGTCGTGGGCGTCGAGTCGTACACCACGACGTAGGTGACGTTGTGATACGGGCTCGTCGCGGGGATCGTGTAGATCGCCGGCGGCACGGTCGTGCACACGGTCCAGGGGCCCGTGGGCTGGGCCGCCTGGAACCAGACGCCGTCGCGGCAGCTGTAGTACCCGTCGGCCACCTGGAAGACGACGTCGGCCGAGTTCTGCCCCACGGACACGCCGCTGGCGCCGTCGATCGGGGCGAACTTCGGGGGGCCCTGCCACGTGACGGAGATGGTCGCCTTCGAGCGGTCCACCTTCGCGGTCTTCGGGATCGACGCGAGCAGCACGGCCTCCTGCGCCTGCGGCGTGCCGGGCACCGACGCGAGGACCTCGGCGCGCGGGCTGTCGATCGGGATCTTCGCGAACGCGTCCGGGAGCGTCGTCGTCGCGGCCTTCCACGGCCCGCCGAGGCCGAGCGCGGAGAACCAGCGGCCCGCCGCGAGGAAGAAGTACTTCCCGTCGGCGACGTCGAGGAACAGGTCGGAGGACGTGTTCGAGACGTAGAAGAGCGACGTGCCCGGGATCATCACCAGCTGCGGATCGCCCTTCGTCACGATGAGCTCGGCGGGGCGGTCGCTCGTGAACACGGTCGGCATCACCGCGGGCAGGTGCCCGGGGACGTGCGTCCGGACGCGGGTCCAGTTCGCGTCGTCGGGCAGGCGGTAGAGGTCGGGCGGCAGCGCCGTGGCCGCCGTCCAGGGTCCCGCGAGCGCGTCGGGCGCCGTCAGCCACGAGTCGCCGTCGAGGAGGTAGACGCGCCCGCCGTTCGGGTCCATCACCACCGGCCAGTTCGTGTTCGTCGCGAACAGCAGGCTCGTGCCGGCGATCGGCTGGTAGGCAGGGGGGCCCAGGAAGACCACGAGGATCGCGTCGTGGTCGGCGCAGAAGATCGGCGGCGGCTCGAGGTTGACCTCGACGGGGCGCTGCCGGTCCTTCGCCTGGTCGAGGCCCGCGATCAGCCGGTCGAGCGAGAGCTCCCACGTCTTGCTCGGGTCGGCCACCTGCTTCGCCACCGCGAGGCAGCGGGCCGCGTCGTCCGAGGACGCCGCGGGGAAGGTGATCGACTCGTAGCTCGGCTTCCACACGAACACGCTGCGGCTCTGCCAGTTCACGTCCGTGGACGCGCTCGCGACGACGAGCCCGTACACGGGGTCGGTGCGGCCCGCGAAGGTCACCGCGATCGCCGCGCGGAAGTGGAGCTTCTGATACGCGTCCCAGGCGTCGATCTGGGGCTGGAACACCGTCAGCCGGTCCTGCCCGACCGAGTGAACCCGCGGCCAGCCGGCGTCGTCGGCGACGACGGGCGTCGCCGTGAGGAGCACGAGGCCGAGAGCGAGCAGTAGCGTGCGCATGGGAGCCTCTCTTCGAGGGGGCTGCGCCGAGCCGCGTCGGCGGTCGGGAGCCGAGGGACGACCGGTCGGCAGGGAGCGACCACGCCGCCGGTCCTGCCGGGACGGCGTCGTCGGTCAGGGAGCGTAGGCGCGCCGCGGGAGGCTTCCCGCCTGGCGCCGGACCGGCAGGCGGAAAGTGGATGTGCCTCCGTCCGCCGGCGAGCAGCCCCCGACGGGCGGAGGAGGGGTCCTCGTGGA
>CAZJJQ010000044.1:0-13395 GCA_964546345.1 uncultured Planctomycetales bacterium | reverse complement strand
GCGCTCGAGGTCCTGCGCCCGATGCCGCCGGTGCGGCTCGGCGACGACCCCGCGACGTATCGCGCGTGGTGGGCCCGCGGGCGGCCTGGACTCGAGGTCGAGGCGCGGCTCCTCACCGAGCGGCGGGCGCGCGCGAAGGCCGCGGCGCGAGGCACGCCGCACGCGCCCGGGGAGACGGTGACCGTCGCGGGACCCGGCGTCGAGCGGTGGAAGGACCTGGCGCGGATCCACCGGAGCGGGCTCGAGGTCATGGTGTGCCTCGACTCCACGGGCAGCATGGGCGAGGTGATCGAAGCGGCCAAGCGCAACGTCGCCGCGCTCGTCCGACGCCTCCGATCCCTCGCCCCCCGCTGCCGCGTGGGCCTGGTGACCTACGACGACGGGGCTCGGCTGCGGATCGCGCTCACCTCCGACGAGGCGGCGCTCGAGCGCGAGCTCTCCCGGGTGTTCGCCGCCGGCGGAGAGGACTACGAGGAGGGGGTGGACAAGGCGGTGGCCCTCGCCTTCAAGGCCGAGACCGTGGGCTGGTCGAGCAAGGCCATGCGGGTCGTGCTCGTCGTCGGCGACGCGCCGCCCCACGACGAGGACGTGGCGTCGATGCTGCGCTTCGTCGAGCGACGGCGCGACGACCCGCTGTTCGAGGTCCCCATCCGCGTGGACACGATCTCGACGAACGGGGCCGAGGGAGGGGACGCCGAAGGGCTCGTCCCCCACTTCAAGGCCCTCGCCGTGGCGGGCCAGGGCACCTCCGTCCGCCTGCGCTCGGCCGCCGAGCTGGTGGCCGAGCTGCTGCTGGTCTCGTTCGGGCCGGGGTGGCGCGAGCCGCTGCGCACGCTGCTCGCGGAGCTCGACGCGCTGGATCGGGAGGCCGCACCCCGACGCCGGGGCGGCTGATCGCCCGCCTGCCGGGACCGGCGCGCTCGCGCGCGGAGTCCCCCGTCGGGGCGGCCGCCTGTAGCATCGCGGCCATCCCCCGCCGCCCCCGGAATTCCGCCGTGCCGACCTCCCCGAGCGCCTCCCGCGTCGCCCCCCCCCTCACGCCGTCCCGCCGGGGCCGCCCAGGGGACGACCCGATCTTCGCCCTCAACGCCGAGGCGACCGCCCGGAAGGCGAAGGGCGAGTCCATCGTCAACGCGACGCTCGGAAGCCTCCTCCACGACGACGGCAGCCTCGCGATCCTCCCCACGGCGACCCGCGCGCTCCGCGAGGTGGCCCCCGTGGACTGGGCCGGGTACGCCCCCATCCCGGGGAGCGCCCCGTTCCTCAAGGCCGTGATCGAGGACGTGTTCCAGGGCCGCCGGGAGTGGGCCGCGGCGTCGGTCGCCGTGGCGACCCCGGGGGGGACGGGCGCGCTGCGCCACGCGATCGCGACCTTCCTCGAGCCCGGCCAGGCGCTCCTCACCCCCTCGTACTACTGGAACCCGTACGCCACCATCGCCGACGAGCAGGAGCGTCGGGTCGAGACCTTCTCCATGTTCTCGGCGTCGGGCGCGCTCGACGTCGCCGCGCTCGACCGCGCGCTTGCCGCCCAGGTCGCGAGCCAGGGACGCGCGCTGCTCATCCTGAACGACCCGTGCCAGAACCCCACGGGCTACTCCATGAGCGCCGCCGACTGGCAGGGCACGGTGGACGTGCTCGCGCGGCACGCGGCGCGGGCGCCGATCGCGGTGGTGCTCGACGCGGCCTACAGCGCGTACGGCCCGGGCCGCGGCCTCGAGGTCCCGCTCGCGGCGCTGGCCCCCCTCGTGGACCGCGTCCTCGTGATGGTCGCGTGGACCGCCAGCAAGACCTTCACCCACTACGGCCTCCGGGTCGGCGCTCTCGTCGCGCTCGTCCCGGACGCGGCCGAGCGGGCCGACGTGCTGGCCGCGCTCACGTACGCGTGCCGCGGGACGTGGTCGAACTGCAACCGCGGCGGGCTCGCGGCGGTCACCCGCCTGCTCACGGACGCGCCCCTGCGGGCGGCCGTGGACGAGGAGCGCCGCGGCCTGGTGCGGCTGCTGACCGAGCGAGTCGAGGCCTGGAACGTCGCCGCACGCAAGGCGGGGCTCCGGTATCCCCGGTACGACGGCGGGTTCTTCACGACGGTCTTCACCCCGGAGGCGGAGGCGGCGGCCCTCAAGATGCGCGGCGTCGGCGTGTACGTGGTGCCGATCGAGGGGGCGCTGCGGGTGGGCCTCTGCTCCGTGCCGAAGGCCGACGTGCCGCGCGTCGTCGAGGCGGTCGCCGCCGCCGTGCGCTGAGGCGCTCCCGAGCGTACGATCTGGAGATGCGCGGCCGCCCGCCCCTCCACGCTCTCCTCGTCCTCGGGGCCCTCGCGCTGACCGTCGCGCGCCCCTGCGTCCGGGTCGCCCACGCGAAGGGGGCGAAGGCCGCCCCCGCGGCCCCGCCCCAGTGGACCGAGGAGGACGGCCGCAACGTCCTCCGGGTGTCGTCGCCTTCCCCCCTCAAGGCCTACTACGCCCCGCCCAAGGACCTCCCCGAGGGCAAGAAGGCCGAGCTGATCGTCACGCTGCACGGCCACGGCGGCACGGCGACCGGCCTGTTCGGCTACACGTCCCCGATCGCCGACGCCCGGGGCGCCGCGCTCCTGGCCTGCGAGGGCAGCAACGTCGTCATGGACGGCGCGAAGGAAGGGCACGGCTGGGACGGCAAGGACGCCGGGGCCGTGCTCGCCTGCATCGACGCGATGCTCGGGAAGTTCCCCATCGACCCGAGACGCGTCGTCATCATGGGGCACAGCGCGGGCGGCTCCATGAGCCTGCGCGTGTCCGCGATGGAGCCCTCGAAGTTCGCGGGCGTGTACACGACGGCGGCGCCCGCCGAGCCCTCCTCGGCGCACAAGGGCCTGCGCGTCGTCGTGAACCTCGGCACGACGGATCCGAACTTCGCCGGCTTCCCGGCGGCGGTCTCCGCCGGCGAGAAGTCGATCGTCTCGCGGACGGTCGCGGTGGTCGGCCTCGCCCACGACCTGCCCCCGGAGCCCTACTCCGAGGAGGCCGTCGCCTGGATCCTCGACTCGAAGGCCCCGAGCGAGGTGCTGTGGCTCCCCCTGGTGCCCGGCGACGATGCCCCCGTGCCCCCCGACACCCCCGCCGCGAAGGCGAAGGGCGCGGCGAAGTACCGCCATGTGCTCCTGTGGAAACAGGGAGGGCGGGGGGCACCCGCGGACGCGAAGCCCGCGCCGGAGGCGAAGGCCGCGGCGATGGCCACGAAGACGGCGCTGGCGGCCTTGCCCCCGGGCACCGATCCGGGCGACGAGGTGAGCGCCCGCACCGCCGATCCGCTGAGCAAGGACCTCCGGGGCGTGGTGTCGGGCCTCGTGCTCGCCCGCTACGGTGGGGCGCTCGCGCGGGCGATGGCCACGCTCAAGGGCGGCGGCGTGAGCGCGCCCCTGGAGTCGGACGCGGGCTTCCACGTGGTCGTGCGCGACGCGGCCCCGAGGGCTCCGTGAGGGACCCCTTCGCGTTCCTGCGCGGCAGCCTGCTGCCGGAGTCGGGCGACGAGGAAGACCGCGCGCGGCTGTCCCTCGAGCGCACGCACACGGCGTGGCTCGACCGGCGCCTGCCCGCGCACCCCGTCGGGTACCTCGCGACCTCCTTCGCCATCCCCATCGTCGTGTGGGTCGTCGCGCTGCTCGTGGCCCGCGACCGCACCCGGTTCCTCTCCGACCCGCACTGGCAGGCCCAGCCGCTCTTCTTCGCGGTCCACCTCGTGGTCCTGCGCCTGTTCGTGACGGCGTACACCCGCCACTTCCACGAGGGCATCGCGCACCTCGTGCCCGAGGCGCAAGCCTCCCGGGCGCAGGTCCGGACGATCCTCGGCCCGCTCGGCTTCACGATCTCGCTCGTCCTGGCGGCGCCCCTCATCTTCCTCGAGCTCCGCTTCCTCTACGGCAAGGAGTACCTCTCCTCGCCCTTCGCCCAGGGCGAGCCGGGAGCGCCGCTCGCGACCGACCACCTGCTCGCCCTCCTGTGGGCCCTCGAGTGGATCGTCACCACCTACGTCTGGGTCCTCCTCGTCGGCTTCGCGCAGCTCACGATCCGCACGATCGAACGCTACCCGTTCCAGGCGCCCCTCGAGACGGTCCTGCACGAGCGCCACTACCGGCCCTTCCTCCTCATGAGCGCGCAGGGCGCGTCCATCCTGTTCGTGTTCACCGCGGCCTACGCGGGCTACGTCTGGTACACGAAGGGCGACACGACCGTCTACATCGGCCTGTGGGTGACGGCGGGGCTCCTGCTCGTCTCCTTCGTGCCCCCGTGGGTCCGGCTCAAGGCGAGGGTCGCCCGCCGCATGCGGGAGGAGAGCCACCGCCTGCGCGTCGCCGTCATCGACGCACGCGCCCGCGCGTCGGCCGCGGACGACGGCAAGGCCTCCTACACCCTCGACGAGGTGGGCTCGCGCCTCGACGTCGCGGTGGCCATGCTCCACCTCGACCACCTCGAGCGCCTGTACCGAGACCTCGGCAAGAGCGAGGGGCAGCAGATCCTGCTCCGCCTGCTCGCCCCGGCCTCGACCATCGTGTTCCGCATCCTCCGGGGGGGGTAGCGCCCCCCCGATGGTCACAGGTCGTCGGGATCCACGCGGTCGAGGTCGATCGCGTCGGCCGCGAAGCCGAAGTCGGCCGCGGTCAGCGGGGGGCTGCCCTTGGCCGAGGAGCCGCCAGGGCGCGCGTCGCGCGCCGAGAACCACTCGTGGACGCGCAGCACGGCGGCGCCGAGCTGGGACGCCCGCCCGCGGAGCTCGCGGTCGTCCGTCACGACCACGAGCCGCGCCCCCGCGTCCTCCGCGTCGTTGCCGCGCACCAGCCGCAGGATCTCCTCGTCCGCCGAGCCGTCCGCGTACGACCACGACACGGCGCCGTCCCGTCCGTGGCTCCCCGCCCGGTGCCGGCCCGCCGCCGCCGTGTCGAAGACCAGATGCGCCCGCTCGCCGGTCCCCGCGCCCCCCCGCGCGCGCAGCGCCTCCTTCGCGCGATCGATCACCGCCCGGCGCCCCACCTCCGGGCTCTCGGGGGCCGGGTCGAAGAGGCGGTACAGGGCGTTGTGCGCGTCGATCAGGAACGTGCGCGCCACGGCGTCCCCCGGCCCCCCCCGCTACTTGGGGGCGAAGATCGGGGCGCCCGCGCGGCCCCCCCCGGGCTCGACCGGCGCCGACGACGCGGTCTCGCGCCCCACGGGCACGTAGACCAGGGTGCCGGGCGTCAGCTTGGTCGGCTCGAGCCCCGGGTTCGCGGCGGTGAGGTCGCCGAGCCGCTTCGTCGTGCCGTAGGCCTTCTTCGCCACCTCGGAGAGGGTGTCCTGCCGGCCGAGGCGGAAGAAGTGCCCCGGGGTCGGCACCGCCTTCACCACGGCCACCGGCCGCGCCGGATTCCGCGGCGCCCCCGGCCCCTGGGGAATGTCCACCGAGCGCGAGGGCGGGGCCGGCGCCTCCGCGGGAGCCGAGAGCGCCGGGCCGTCGCTTTGCGGCCGGCGGAGCAGCCATCCGGTCCCCGCCCCCAGGGCGAACGTGGCGCCGAGGACACCGGCGACCAGGCCACGGCTCATGGAGAGGAGCATGCGGAGACCTCGAGGTCGGGGGACACCGCGGGCCGTGCCGACGACGGTCCGCCTCTTCGTGATTCGGTCCGGCCTTCGCCCGGGTTGAGCCCGATTCGGGCAGCGATCCGTCCAGGGAAGGGGGGGGGCGCCGGGGGCCGGCCTCCGCTTCCCCGCCGGTAGAGTCTCTCGGGCATGCACCTCTCCGTGGATTCGAAGAAGCCGCTCGAGACCTTGCGCCGGGACCTGCTCGCGGCCTGCGCACGTGCCGGGCTCGTCGTGGACGCCGCCGCGGGCCGCCGCCCCTCTTCGCCGACCTCCCCGACCACGTTCGTCCTCGAGCTCGCCGACCCCCTGCCCGAGCTCTCCGAAGCGGGCACGGGCCCCACCGACGGCCGGACCTGGCGCATCTCGGGATACGCGCGGGGCGGCGCCGGGAGCGACGGGCCCCGGTCGCGCGTGTCCACGATGCGCCCCACGGAGCTCCTCGACCTGCTGGGCCATCCCGAGCTGTCCGGCCCCGCGCTGCGGCTCGAACGCGCCCTCGAGCAGGTGCTGAAGGAGGGCGCCGGCTGGAGCGAGCCGCCCCCCCGCCCCTGACGGCGCGAGGGAGCGTCCTTCAGTCCGTCGCGCCGAGGACGCCGCGGCGCTCGAGCGCCTTGACCCCCTCGAGCACGGGCACGATGGTCAGGGCCACGCCGGCGACCACGACCCAATCCACGAGGGTGAGCGGGAAGACGCCGAAGGGCCCCTGGAACACGGGCACGTAGAGGAGGACGACGAGGAGGAGGAGCTCGCCGAGGACCGACCGGTTGAGCCAGCGGTTCTCGAGGGGACGCACGAAGACGGAGCGCCGCTCGCTCCGGAACGCGTACGCCTTGAAGAACTGGATGGCCACCAGCGACACGAAGGTCATCGTCATCGCCTCGGAGGTCGTGTGCCCGCTCGAGAGCGCCCAGCCGAACAGGGCGACGTTCACGGTCGCCGACCACAGGCCCCCGACCAGCATCAGCGCGACCACCGGCCGCGAGAAGATGCTCTGCCCGGGGCGGTGCGGCCGGCGCGTCATGAGGTCGTCGGCGTGGGGATCCACGGCGAGGGCCAGCGCCGGGAGGCCGTCGGTCAGCAGGTTCACGTAGAGCAGCTGGACCGCGGACAGCGGCAGCGGGAGCCCGAACAGCATGGCGGCGGCCATCAGGAGCACCTCTCCCGTGTTCGAGGACAGCAGGTACATGAGGTACTTCTTCACGTTGTCGTAGATCGCGCGGCCCTCCTCGACCGCGGCGACGATGGAGGCGAAGTCGTCGTCCGTGAGCGTCATGGTGGCCGCCTCCTTGGCCACGTCCGTGCCGTTGATCCCCATGGCGATCCCGATGTCGGCCCGCTTGAGCGCCGGCGCGTCGTTCACGCCGTCCCCCGTCATGGCGACCACCTCGCCCCGGCGCTTGAGCGCGGAGACGATGCGCAGCTTGTGCGCCGGCGAGACGCGGGCGAAGACCGAGGTCTTCGGCAGGACCTCCGCGAGGGCGTCGTCGGACATGCGCTCGAGCGCCACCCCGGTCACGGCCTCGCCTTCGCCCCCGAGGCCGAGCTCCCGTGCGATGGCGGCGGCGGTGGTCGGGTGGTCCCCCGTGATCATGATCGGGCGGATCCCCGCCCGATGGCAGGTCGCGACCGCCGCCTTCGCCTCCGCGCGGGGCGGGTCGATCATCCCCGCGATGCCGAGGAAGGTCATGCCCTCCTCGGCGCACTCGATCGTGACGTCGCAGCGCTCGGCGACGGCGAGGACGCGCATGGCCCGCTCGCCCATGCCCCGTGCCGCCTCGAGGATCGCCTCGCGATCGCGGGGCCCGAGCGGCTCGTCGCCCCGTTCCGTGCGCCAGCGCACGCAGTCGGGCAGCACGACCTCCAGCGCGCCCTTGGAGTAGGAGACCCGCGAGGAGGCCATCTCGTGCAGGGTCGTCATGCGCTTGCGTTCGGAGCTGAACGGGATCTCGTCCGACCGCGGCGCCGCGGCCTCGAGGTCGGCCTTCTCGAGGCCGAACCCCGCGGCGGCGAGCAGGAGCGCACCCTCCGTCGGGTCCCCGCGCACGCGTCGGCGCCCGTCCCCGTCGGGATCGAGGAGCTCGGCGTCGGTGGACACGGCCCCGGCGCGCAGGAACGCCAGCAGCCGCGGGTCGGGAGGCGTCCGCCCGGCGCCGGCGCCCGCGGCGCTTCCCGTGCCGCCGGGGTCGAAGGTCGCCCCTCCGGCGTAGACCTCCCGCACGGCCATCGCCCCGGTCGTCAGCGTGCCCGTCTTGTCCGTGCAGATGACGGTCGTGCTCCCGAGCGTCTCGACGGCCGGGAGCCGTCGGACCAGCGCGTGGCGACGCGCCATGCGCTGCGCCCCGATGGCGAGCGAGATCGTGACGACCGCGGGGAGCGCCTCCGGCACCACGGCGACGGCGAGGGCGATGCCGAAGATCACCATCTCGATCACCGGACGGCCGCGCAGGAGCCCCATGCCGACGACCAGGAGCACCACGAAGAACGCCCCCCTGCCGAGCGCCCCGCCGACGCGGTCGAGCTCGGTCTCGAGCGGGGTCTTGTCGGCCTCCACGCTCGCGAGGAGGCTGCCGATGCGCCCCACCTCGGTGCCCGCGCCCGTGCCGACCACGACGGCCCGCGCGCGACCGTAGGTGACGGCGGTGGCGTGGTGGACCATGCCGTGCCGGTCGCCGACCCCGGCCTCCGGCGCGGCGACCCCATCGGCCTGCTTCGTGACCGGCACCGACTCGCCCGTGAGCGGCGCCTCGTCCGTCTGCAGGTCCACGGCCTCGAGGAGGCGGGCGTCGGCGGGCACGAGATCGCCCGCCTCGAGCCGGATCACGTCGCCGGGCACCAGCTCGCGCGCGGGGATCCGCCGCGCCGCGCCGTCCCGGACCACCGTCGCGTGGGGCGCGGACATGCGCCGCAGGGCGTCGAGGGCCTTCTCGGCACGAAGCTCCTGGACGAAGCCGAGCAGGATCGAGAAGAGGAAGATCGTCCCGATGGACACCGCCTCCACGCCGTGGCCCAGGGCGAGGGAGAGGACGATCGCGAGCAGGAGGATGAGGGAGAGGACGTTCTTGAGCTGCGCGACGAAGACCGAGAGCGCCGACGGACGTCCCGACGTCGGCAGCTCGTTCGGCCCGTGGATCGCGAGGCGCGCGACGGCCTCGCCCTCCGTGAGCCCGTGGACGCCGTCCGTGCGGAGCGCCCGCACCACGTCCTCGCCGGCGACGGCGTGCGCGAGCAGGGGGGCGGTGGTCACGGGCGCCATCTGCGTTCCACCTCGACGGACCCAGGGGCCGATCCCCCGCCATCGTAGCCGCCGCACGGGGCGCGGCCCCGCCCGGTCGGACGGGGACGCGGGCGGCCGGGGCGCTCCCCGCTCTCGGTCTCCCCTTGGCCTACCCACCGCGGCCCGCCGACCATGAAGGCATGGCCCACGGCGCCTCCCCGGCCCCGCCGCCTCCTTCCGCGGACGAGCCCGCGATCGAGGTGCACGAGGTGCACCTGGCCTTCGGGGAGAAGCCCGTCCTCAAGGGCCTGAACCTGCGCGTCGCGCGGGGCGAGACCGTGACCCTCCTCGGCGAGAGCGGCAGCGGGAAGACGGTGCTCCTCAAGGTGATCCTCGGCCTGCTCACGCCGGACCGGGGCCGGGTGCGCTTGCTGGGGACCGACATCGTCGGGGCCTCCGACGACGTGCTGCTGCCCGTCCGCGCGCGCTGCGGGGTCGTCTACCAGCAGGGCGCGCTCTACAGCGGCATGACCGTGGCCGAGAACATCGCGCTCGCGCTGAAGGAGGTCCTCCACCTCCGCAAGGACGAGGTCGCGGAGCGCATCCGCGAGAGCCTCGAGGCGGTGGGGCTCGGCGGAACGGACCCCCGCATGAACCCGGCCGAGCTCTCAGGCGGCATGAAGAAGCGCCTGGCGGTGGCGCGCGCGGTCGCCCCGCGCCCCGAGGTGCTCTTCTACGACGAGCCCACGAGCGGCCTCGACCCGCTCAACTCGGCGCGGATCCTCGGCCTCATCCAGTCGCTCCACGACCGGCTCCGGGTCACGAGCATCGTCGTGACGCACGACGTGCTCGGGGCGTGCGGGATCTCCGACCGCATCGTGCTCCTCTCCGACGGGCGCCTGGTCTTCGACGGGACGCCCGCCGAGTTCCTCGCGTCCGAGGTCCCCGTCGTGGTGGCCTTCCGGGAGTCGGCGCCCGGGTTCGAGAAGTCCCACCCGCTGCCGGCGTCGTGAGGGACGGGGCGCCCCCATGGAGCGGACACCGCCCTCGCCCGAGCCCCCGGGGCCGCCGCCCGGCGGCGGCGCGCTCGACCCCTACACGCCGGCGCAGATGGCCGCGCGCGTGGAGGCGGGCGGCGTCGCGAAGGCCGCGCTGCCGGCCTCGAAGACCTTGGCGCTCGGCGTCCTGGCAGGCGCGTTCATCGGACTCGGCGCGCAGCTCAGCACGATCGTGGCGACGGAGAACGGCCTGGGCTTCGGCCCGTCGCGCCTCCTGGTGGGGCTCTCCTTCTCGTTGGGCCTCGTGCTCGTCCTCGTGGGGGGCGCCGAGCTCTTCACCGGGAACGCCCTCCTCGTGATCGCGCGCGCCCAGGGGCGCGTGACGACCCGCGCGGTCCTCCGCAACTGGGGCCTGGTCTACGTCGGCAACCTCGTCGGGGCCCTGATCACCGCGCTCGGCATGCGGTGGGCGGGGCTCCACGCCCTCGACGGCGGCGCCGTGGGCCGCACGGCGGTCGCCTCGGCGACCGCGAAGCTGTCGCTCGGCTGGGGCGAGGCGTTCGTGCGCGGGGTGTTCTGCAACGCGCTCGTCTGCCTCGCCGTCTGGCTGTCGTTCTCCGCCCGTTCGACCACCGACCGCATCCTCTGCATCGTGGGCCCGGTGACCGCCTTCGTCGCGATGGGGCTCGAGCACTCGATCGCCAACCTCTTCTCCGTGCCCTACGCGATGCTGGTGCGGGGCGAGACCGCCGCGCCGCTCTCGATCCAGTCGTTCCTGCTCGGCAACCTCGTCCCGGTGACGCTCGGCAACGTGGTGGGCGGCTCCCTGATGGTCGGGCTCGCCTACTGGTTCATCTACCTTCGGCCGGCGTCTCGACGGTGAACGCCCGACCGGCCTCGCGGAGGGGTGCGTGCGGGGCGGGCTTGGGGGCGAGGCGGGGCAGCGTGGGCGAGCCGGCAAGGGTGGCCGCGAGGTAGGCGTTCGGATCGTGCTCGAGCGCCCCCGGCGGCAGCCAGACGAACAGCGGCCCGAGATCGCGCCGGACCGCATCGCCATAGAAGCGCGGGAGGACGCCGGTGCGTCGTTCGAAGTAGTCGAGGAACCCGGGCTCCTTCAGCAGGCGGCGCCGGAGCTCACGGTAGTAGCGCAGGCGCCCGTGGCCCTCCGTGGAGAGCGCGCGGACGAGGTTCATGATCCTCGGCAGCGCGCCCGGGGTCGCCGAGAAGCGGCGCGCCATCGCGGACGCCGAGAAGGAGTGCCGCGTCAGGTCGGCGACCCGGCGGTAGAAGTCGGGCCACTCGTAGTGGAGCGGCTTCACGTTCATCGCGTGGTTGTTGTCGAGGAAGTGGAACGGGAACGGCAGGACCCGCCCGGCCCGCTGGTACGCGAGGTTGAGGGGCGCCGCCTGGCCGAAGGCGGAGAGCAGCGAGTAGCCCGGGAACACGCCGGGCACGAGGTCCACGAAGCGCTTCGTGCACTCGAAGGGCTCGTCGCCCTCGTCGAGGTCCATCCCCAGCACGAAGTTCGCCTGCACGTAGGGGATGTGGCGCAGGATCAGGTTCACGTGATCGGCGACGGCCTCGACCTTCGCGTGCCCGGACACCCCGCCGGTCCGCGACTTGTTGCCCATGCCGTACCACGACTCGATCCCCGGCAGGATCGCGCGGAAGCCGTTCCGGGCGAGCCGGACCAGGTTGGGCTCGGCGAGCAGCGAGAGGCTGCTCTCGGCGATGAAGTCCATGCGCCCGCGGGGGACGGACTCCTCGATGGCCGTCATCGTCTCCTCGAAGCGCACGCCGAAGTTCGGGTCGTGCCAGCCCACGACGGGGTGCGCGTACTGCGTCAGGAGGAAGCGGAGGTCCTCCTTCAGGGTCTCGACGTCGAGGGGCTGGTAGGGCACCTCGGAGTCGATGCAGAAGGCGCAGGTGTAGGGGCAGCCGAGGCTGCCGATCATCGGCACCATCTTGAACAGCGGCGCCTTCGCGAGCGTGGGACCCGCGAACTTCCAGCGTTCCCGCACGCCGGGCAGCTGCGTGGGCTGCTTCGACGCCCCGAGCGCGACGCCCATGGGGCGGTGAGGGCTCGCGTCCTCGAGCACCGTGCGCAGCACCTCGCGATCGGTGAAGCCGAGCACGTAGTCGAAGTACTTCAGCGCGTCCTGCGGGTAGCAGCGCGCGTGAGGCCCGCCGAGCGCGGTGACCGCGCCCCGCGAGCGCAGCAGCGCGCTCAGCGCGTAGGCGAGCTGGGCGGCCTCGGTGAACGCGCCCACGAACACGAGGTCCACGTCCTGCGGGAGCTCGTCGAGCAGGTTCTCGAACCCCGTGTAGCAGACGAAGGTCACCCGGTGCCCCTCCTGCTCGCACCACACCGCGAGCGCCTGCGGCATGATGCTGGCGAGGTTCGCATTCATCACGCGCGCGTACAGCGCCTTCGTCGGCCCCTTCGTGGTGAGGTCGACGATCCCGACGTGCAGCTTCCGGATGGGATCACCTGTGTCCGAGTTCGAGGTGGCTGGAGGATACGCCCGCGACGGTGCGTTCGTGCGGGGCGTCCGACGTCGGCCGGCCACCGGGGGTGCGCATCGGCGGCGCGGCCCGGGCCCCGACCCGACGCAGGGACGATTCCCGCGCTCCCGTGCTCCCCGTGCTACCGTGTGGGGTTCCCATGCGATTCGACGAACTTTCCCTGATTCCGCCCCTCCTCCAGGCCGTGACCGAGGAGGGCTACCTCGAGCCCACGCCCATCCAGGAGCGCACGATCCCGCACGTCCTCGCGGGCCGCGACGTGCTCGGGATCGCGCAGACCGGCACCGGCAAGACCGCCGCGTTCGCCCTGCCGATCCTGCAACGCCTGGCGGGCGCGCCCGCGCACGGCCACGGCGTGCGTCGCCCGATCCGCGCCCTGGTGATCACCCCCACCCGCGAGCTCGCCTCGCAGATCGGCGAGAGCCTCTCCACCTACGGCCGCCACCTCCCGCTGCGCAACACGGTGATCTTCGGCGGCGTGGGCCAGCGCCCGCAGGTGAACGCGCTGACCGACGGCGTGGACGTGCTCGTGGCCACGCCCGGCCGTCTGCTCGATCTCATGGCGCAGCGCCACGTCCGTTTCGAGCGCCTCGAGATCCTCGTGGTGGACGAGGCGGACCGTATGCTCGACATGGGCTTCCTGCCGGACGTGCGCCGCATCCTCGAGGCGCTGCCCAGGCGCCGTCAGACCCTGTTCTTCTCGGCGACGATGCCCCGCGAGGCCCAGGCGCTGGCCGACACGATCCTCACCGACCCCGCCCGCGTGGCCGTCACCCCCCCCGCCACCACGGCGGAGCGCGTGGATCAGTCCGTCTACTTCGTGGAAAAGGGCGACAAGCAGGCCCTCCTCCACCACCTGCTGCGCGACCCCGCCATCGCACGGGTGCTCGTCTTCTCCCGCACGAAGCACGGCGCCGACCGCATCGCGAAGCGGCTGCGCGCCTCGGGCGTCGAGGCCGACGCGATCCACGCCGACCGCTCGCAGGGCCAGCGCGAGCGCGCCCTCGAGGGCTTCAAGGAGGGCGTCGTCCGCGTGCTCGTCGCCACCGACATCGCCGCTCGGGGCATC
>CAZJJQ010000043.1:0-13479 GCA_964546345.1 uncultured Planctomycetales bacterium | reverse complement strand
AGTTCTCCCGATCGGGAGCGGCCGTCGCGCCTGATTGGAGGTTTTTGCGCCGCCTCCGTACTGCTACTTCAGCGCCCGGAAGAATGCGTCCAGGCGGGCCATCCCCTTCACGATCGACTCGTCGCTGCAGGCGTAGGAGAGGCGGATCGAGGTGGGAGCCCCGAACGGCTCGCCCGCCACGACCGCCACGTGCGCCTGCTCGAGAAGCACCTCGGTGAGGTCCGCGGGGGCCCCGAGGCGACGCCCCTCGAACGAGCGGCCGAGGAACTCCCCGACGCCGGGCAGCGCGTAGAAGGCCCCGTCCGGGATCGGGCAGGCGATGCCCGGGATGCGACGCAGGGCGTCCACCATGAGGCGCCTCCGCCGATCGAACGCCGCGCGCATGGCCTGGATCGGCTCCGTGGGGCCCGTCAGCGCGGCGAGCGCCGCGCGCTGGCAGATGCCGGGCGGGCCGCTCGTCGCGTGCCCCTGGAGGGTGATCATCCGCTGGATCAGGTCGGGGGGGCCGCCGGCGTAGCCGATGCGCCACCCGGTCATCGAGTAGGCCTTCGACGTCCCGTTCACGAGCAGCGTCACGTCCCGGGCCTCGGGGGCGAGGCGCGCGAAGGAGGTGAAGCGGGCCGGCGCGTAGGCGAGGTGCTCGTAGATCTCGTCGGAGATCACCACGATGCCGTGCGCGGCCGCCAGGCGACCGATCTCCCGCTGGACCTCGTCGGGCTGCACGGTCCCGGTGGGGTTGCCCGGCGAGTTGAGGATCACGACGCGCGTGCGCGGGGTGATGGCCGCGGCGAACCGGGCCGGGTCGATCACGTAGCTCGCGGAGGCTTCGGTCTCCACGACGACCGTCCGCGCCCCGGTGGCGCGGACCATCTCCGGGTAGGAGAGCCAGTAGGGCGCGAAGACGATCGCCTCGTCCCCCTCCTGGCAGAGCACCTGGATGGCGTCGAAGAGCACGCTCTTCGCCCCGACCCCGACGATCGTGTGCTCGGCCCGGCACGCTTCGAGGCCGTCCGCCCGGAGCTTCTTCGCCACGGCCTCCCGCAGCTCGGGGATGCCCGCGACCGCGGTGTATTTGGTGAAGCCCTCCCGGATGGCCCGGATCGCCGCGTCCTTGACGTGGTCCGGGGTGTCGAAGTCGGGTTCTCCGGCGCCGAAGGAGATGACGTCCACCCCGGCCGCCTTCAACTGCTTCGCACGGGCGATCAGCCGCATCGTCGCGGACTCTTGCAGGTTCCCGGCGTGGGTGGCGAAGCGGGCCATGGAGGCCCGGAGGGTAGCACGGGGGCCCCGTGCGACTCCCCCTTGGAATTCACCGACCCAGAGCATGTAGACCGGTCGGTTTTCTTGGGTTGTAGATGCAAACTGCGCATTTCCCCCCACCGGGGGGCGATCCCGGGACGGAGTTCGGTCCGCCGGCGTCGGAGGGGTGCCATGCCCCCCGCGCCCCCCTCCTCCACGCGCCGCCGCCTCCGCCGCCCCGTCCCCTCGCTGAAGCCCGTGCCGGGCCGGGGTAGGGTGGGATCTTCCTCCCCGGCCCCGGACTCCCCCCGCGTGTCGCGTCCCCTCCGCTGGCTTCGCCGCCTCCTGATCGCCGCCGTGGTCCTCGGCGGCGTCGGCCTGGGCGCCTTCACCTGGTTCGCCTACTGGCCGCTCGAGGGCAAGGTGGACCGGGTCGAGGGCCTCGTGCCGGCGGACGTGGACTTCATGTACCGCACCTCGTGGGCCGAGCTCAAGGCGACGGGGTGGATCCAGCGGAACCTGTTCGACCAGCCGATCCACCCCGCCCTCGACGCGAACCGGATGGTCGTGGACCCGGTCCGCGGGACGACCTTCGCGCGGTCGCTCGACCAGGTGAAGGAGAGCGAGGATCAGATCGCCGCGCAGCTGCCCGGCGCGCTCCACACGCTGCAGGGGATCTTCTTCGGCTCGAAGGAGTTCCGCGTCGAGAAGGACCTCTTCCCCGCCGAGGTCGTCGCCGCCGGTCGCTGGTGCAGCGGCGGCAGCCCGAGCGACGGGCCGCCGCAGTGGCGCGAGCTCCTGCTCCTGACGCGCGTGACGCCGGTGGTGAAGTTCGCCTTCGAGGCCGCGCGCCACGACTTCGTGCGGGAGCGGCTGGGCCTCGGGCCCGACGTCGAGCTCACGGCGACGCCGGAGGGGATGCTGAGGATCGACCGCCTGCGCTACCGCGAGCCCGCCAAGCCCATGACGTGCGAGGGTGGGGCCATCATGGGGTCGCTCAAGGTGTGGTACGCGGCGCGCGTGAAGGACGTGCTCGTGATCTCGAACAGCGAGGACTTCGCCCGCCTCGCGGTGGACACCGAGAAGAGCGGCGGCGACCGCGCCATCGACCGCCCCGCGTTCGACGTCGAGCGGCCCGAGGGGGGCATCGCGGCCTCCCTCGACCTCGTGGGGCTGCGCTCCTACCTCGAGCGGTTCTTCTCGGGCACGGGGGCCGACTCCAAGACCGTGGGCCGGTTCTTCTCGAAGTTCGTCGCCATCGACTCGCTCGACCGGCTGTCCGCGGTCCTGCGCCCGTCGGGCGACGGGCTCGAGGCGAGCGCCGAGATCAGCTACCAGGCCGAGATCATGCGTCGGCACCGCGACGCCGCGGCCACGTACGAGCTGCCCCCCGGGCCCATCGCGTCGGGCATCGCGCGCCTCGTCCCCGAGCAGGACACCGTGTTCCTCGCCCAGGTGAAGACGCCCGCCGGCAGCCTCCTGCACGCGCTCTACGACAGCCTGCCCCCGGAGGACCAGCGGCTCGTCGAGAGCAACCTCCGCGAGCTGTCCGCGAAGCGCCGCAGCGAGGGCAAGGTCGGCTACGCGAACATGGGGGAGTTCCTCGACGAGCTGGGCGAGCAGCTCGGCAACGACACGGGCGTCGTGATCGCCCGGATGTCGAAGGTGTTCAACGACGCGATGTTCGCGGACTGGTTCTCGGGCTCCGACCCGCACCCGAGCGCCATCCTCACCGTGATGTGCCGCATCAAGGAGGGGGCGACGCAGGAGCAGGTGAACGAGTTCCTGAGCGATCGCGTGGCGGCGCTCGGCTTCAAGCCGCCCGAGCTCGTCACCTCGCCCGACGGGCTCGAGTACAGCCGCCTGCGCCTGCCGCAGCGCACGAAGGACACCGAGCTGATCGAGCCCGCGTTCAAGGTGTACCAGGGGCAGCTCATCCTCTCCTCGCGCGAGGACCACCTGCTCGAGGTGCTCCGGACCATGCGCGGCGACGTGCGCGCGCTCGCCGACTCGGCGGCCTTCCAGGAGGCGATGGCGCCCCTGCCCAAGGACGCCACGGTCGCGCTCTACGCCCACGGCGACTCCCTCCGCGCGCTGGCGTGGGACTACCGCAACGACTGGGTCCACCGCAACCACGACGACGTGCGGCACCTGGCGGAGTACCGCGCGCGGCTGCACGCCGAGGCGGGCCGCATCACCGACCTGGGCGCCGTCAACGACAAGGTCGATGCGGAGGCGGAGCGCTTCCGGCGCGACGAGTACCCCGTCTTCGTGCGCGAGTACCGCAAGAAGCTCGACGACCTGGCCCGCTTCCGCGCGTTCGCGTTCGTCCTGGCGGCCGACCGCGCGGACGCCAGGCTGAGGGGCGGCGTCTCGCTCCGCTTCCATCCCCCGCCGGGGAGGTGAAGCGGGGCGATCGGCCGACGGCGCGGTCGGGGTCGCCCACGCCGCGCCCGATCGCCCGGCTCAGGCGCTCACGAGCGGGTTGCGCGTGCGGAGCGCGGGGAAGCGCGAGAAGTCGCGGTCGGCGGTCAGGATCTCGGCGACGCCATGGTCTCGGCAGATCGCGGCGATGCGCGCGTCGTGGACCTTCGCGCCACGCACGTCGCCGGCCCGGACGAGGGCGGCGAGCGTCGGCCAGTGACCCCCCGCCTCCGAGAGCACGACGAGCGTCGGCGACTCGAGCCATCGATCGACCTGGACCAGGGCCCCGTCGAGGGGCGTCGGCGGCACGAAGACACGCGGATTCGTCACGATGGCGAGGAACTCGTGCAGGCACGGCCAGGGGATGGCCCACGGCGCCGACCCCTCCGCCAGCCGCGCGACGGTCTCGCGGGCGAGGCCGTGCCCCGGCATCTCGGCGCGGTGGGCGTACACGAGGATGTTCGTCTCGACGGCGATCACGTCCGGTCCCCGTAGGACGCCTCGACGATGCGCGCCCATCCCGCCTCGGCAGCCCCCGGCGTCAGCCCCTGTCCCCGGAAGCTGGCGTCGGTGAGTCGGAAGGGCCTCTTCCCCTGCCCCTCCTTGCCTAGGACGAGGCGCAGGCCCTCCTCGATCAGGGAGCGGAGCGTGCGATGGTCGCGGCGCGCCATGGCCTTCGCGCGGCGCGCGAGGTCGTCGGCGAGGTCGATGGTCGTCTTCATATGGGTACCCATATCATACGATAGGGCGGTATGGGTGGACAGTCCCGTTCCGAAGGCCGTGGCAGGACGGGGCTGGGAGTGGAATCTGCCGGGGGGCGAGTCCGCCCGTAGCCGACCGCCTCCTGCAGGCGGGCCCGCTCCGATGGAGGGTCCCTGCCGCGGGCGATCGAGCCCTTCTCGAGGTGAAGGGGGGGTGGTGCCGGGATCGGGACTTGAACCCGAAAGGCCTTTTACGGCCACCAGGCCCTCAACCTGGCGCGTCTGCCAATTCCGCCATCCCGGCGTACCGAACCGAACGAGGGAAGGGAACGGTAGCCGCGACCCGGGGACTGTCAAGGCGGACCGGGCCCAACGGCCGGCGGGGGGCGGTGCCGGCGGGACGCGGGCCGACCGGGGCGGGAGGGGTGGGGTCGAGGGGAGGGTGGGGGCGGCGGGGGCGGGGGGGCGGGGCGCGGGGGCGTCGCGTGCGCGGGCGCAGGGAAGGCCGCGGCGCCCCCGAGGGCGTTTCCGACCCCCGCCCCCCGCGCCCCCATGGATCCTCCCCCCCATGCACGCCCGTGCCCTCCTGGCCGTGTCCGGATGCGCCCTCCTGGGCCTCCTCGGCGGTACAGGCGCGGCGGCCGAGGACCCCATGAAGCAGCCCGCTGCCCGCCCCGCCGACGCCCCGAGGAACCGGCTCGCGTCCGAGCGCAGCCCGTACCTGCGCCAGCACCAGCACAACCCGGTGGACTGGTGGCCCTGGGGGCCCGAAGCGCTCGCGCGCGCGAAGGCGCTCGACCGGCCGATCTTCCTCTCGATCGGGTACGCGGCGTGCCACTGGTGCCACGTGATGGAGCACGACTCCTTCGAGGACCCGGCGACCGCGGCGGCGCTCAACGACGCGTTCGTGTGCGTGAAGGTGGACCGCGAGGAGCGTCCGGACCTCGACGACGTCTACATGGCCGCGACCCAGCTGACGACGGGGCGCGGAGGCTGGCCCATGACGTGTTTCCTGACGCCCGACGGCCGGCCCTTCCTTGCACGGACGTTCATCCCGCGGGCCGAGCTGGTGCGCATCACGTCGCGGCTGAAGGAGATGTGGAGGGAGGAACGCCCCCGGCTCCTGGCGGCCGCGGACGAGATCAGCGAGGCCGTGCGCAAGCAGGCGGGAGGGCGCGACCTGCCCGCCTACGAGGGGTCCGACGACGACCTCGTGCGGTTCGCCGTGGAGCGGACCACGGCCGAGTTCGACCCCGAGCACGGCGGCTTCGACCGCGTCCCCAGGTTCCCGCCCCACGCGCAGCTCCTCTTCCTGCTGGACCTCGCCGGGTCGCCGGAGGCCGGGCACGGCCCCGCCATGGTGCGCAAGACGCTCGACGCCATGGCGGCGGGGGGTGTCTACGACCAGGTGGGGGGCGGGTTCCACCGCTACTCGACGGACGCGGTCTGGCTCGTCCCTCACTTCGAGAAGATGCTCTACGACAACGCGCTGCTCGCGACGGCCTACGCGCGCGCCTACGCCCGGGACGGCACCCCGCGGTACGCGGAGGTCGTGCGCGAGACGCTCGGCTGGGTCGAGCGGGAGATGAAGGTCGAGGGCGGCGGGTACGCGAGCAGCCTGGACGCCGACACCGAAGGGGAGGAGGGGCTCACCTACACGTGGACGCCCGAGGATCTCGCGGCCGCGCTGCCGCCCGCCGATGCCCGGCTCTTCGCCGAGGCGTACGACGTCCGCCCGGGCGGGAACTACCACGAGGAGGCGAGCGGGCGCCCCGCCGGGAGGAGCATCCTCCACCGGGCCGAGCCGATCGAGGCCCTGGCGGTGCGGGTCGGCAGGACGCCCGCCGCGCTCGCGGCCGACCTCGGCCGCATCCGCGCGAGGCTCCTCGAGGTGCGCGCGCGGCGCGCCCAGCCGGGGCGCGACGGGAAGGTGCTGTCGGGCTGGAACGGCCTCCTCCTGTCGGCGTTCGCCGCCGCGGGCACGGCGCTGAAGGACGCCGCGCTCCACGAACGGGGGCGCAGGCTCGCGACCTTCCTCCTCGACCAGGCCATGGACGGAGGGCGCCTCCTCCGCCTGCCGAAGGGTTCCGGACCGCGCATCGAGGGGTTCCTGGACGACCACGCGCACGTGGCCGAGGGGCTGCTCGATCTCGCCGAGGCCACGGGCGAGGCCCGGTGGGCGGGGGCCGCCGCCGGCCTCGCCGACGCGATCCTCGCGCGGTTCCGCGACCCCTCGGGCGGCGGCTTCTTCTCGACCTCCACCGATCACGAGACCCTGCTCGCGCGGCCGAAGGACGCCTTCGACTCGCCGATCCCGTCCGGGAACGCGACCGCGGCCCGGGTGCTGCTGCGACTCGCGGCCCGCACCGGCTCGACGGCCCACCGCGAGGCCGCCGACGCCGCCCTCTCCGCGTGGCGGCCTCTCGTGGCCCGTGCCCCCACCGGCACCATGGCCATGGCCCGCGCGCTCGCCGACCGCGCACGCCTGGCGGCCACCGGCGCGGCGCCGGAGGTGCCGGACGCGTCCGTCCGCCGGGGCGTCGCGCAGCTGGACGTCTTCCTCGAGCGCGGCGAGGTGGCCCCCGGTTCGTCGGTGCGCGTGGCGATTCGCCTCGCCCTCGATCCCGGGTGGCACGTGAACCCGCCCGCCCCGGTGCCCGAGGACCGCGTCCCCAGCGCCCTGGGGCTCGGCCCGAAGGCCCCGGTCCTCCTCGGGCCGATCACGTGGCCGATCCCGGCTTCGAAGGCGCCCGCGCCGGACCAGGCCCCGATCCCCTCGCTCGAGGGCACCGTGTGGATCCGCGCCTCCCTCCACGTCCCGCCCGAGGCGCCGGCGGGCCCCCGCAAGGTCGGCTTCGTGCTCACGGTCCAGCCGTGCGACGCGACGTCCTGCCGCGCGCCCGTGGACCTCCCGGTCGAGGTTCCGCTCCGGTTCGGGGCCGAGGCCCCAGCCCGCCACCCCACGCTTTTCCGCTGACCTGCGCCGCCCGTGAACCCTCCGGCGTCGCATTGCGCCGTGCCGACGGCTAGGATCCGCCTCCCATGGCCGCCTCCAGCGTCTTCGAGCAGTCCCTCGCGTACTTCCTCTCCCCCGTCGCCGACCTGCTCGCCGACCCTTCCGTCAGCGAGGTGATGATCAACGGTCCCGGCGCCGTCTACGCCGAGCGCGGCGGCCGGCTCGAGCTCACCCCCAACAGGTTCGCCAGCGAGACCGACCTCCTCGCCTGCGCCCGCAACATCGCCCAGTTCTCGGGCAAGCGGATCGACGAACGCACCCCCCGCTTCGACGGCCGCCTCCCGGACGGCGCGCGCGTGCACGCGGTCCTGCCCCCGTGCGCCCGCAACGGGGTCACGGTCAGCATCCGCAAGTTCTCGAAGACCGCCCTGACGCTCGAGAAGCTCGTCGAGCTCGGCTCCCTCTCCCCGGAGGCCCGCGAGCTCCTCGAGCTGATCATCGCCCTCGACAAGAACGTGCTGGTGGCGGGCGGCACGGGCAGCGGCAAGACCCAGCTGCTCAACGCCCTCTCCGGCGCGATCCCCGGCCACGATCGCATCCTCGTCATCGAGGACACCTCCGAGCTCCGGCTCCAGCAGGAGCACGTCGTCGCCCTCGAGGCCCGCGCCCCCGACCGCCACGGACACGGCGAGGTCTCGATCCGCGACCTGCTGCACTCGGCCCTCCGCCTGCGACCGGACCGCATCATCGTGGGCGAGTGCCGGGGCGGCGAGGCCCTCGACATGATCCAGGCCATGAACTCCGGCCACGCCGGCTCCATGACCACGGTCCACGCGAACTCGCCGAAGGACGCGCTCGCCCGCATCGAGACCCTCGCCCTCCTCAGCAAGGTCGAGCTGCCCCTGGTCGCCCTCCGCGCGCAGGTCGCCGGCGCCCTCCAGATCCTGGTCCAGGCCGACCGCCTGGCCGACGGCAGCCGGAAAGTGACATATGTCAGCGAGGTGCTGCCGCTGGACAGCGAGGGCCGCTACCAGGTGCAGCACCTGCTCACGTTCGAGCCCTCCGGCCGCGACCCCAAGGGGAAGGTGCTCGGCGCCCACAAGCTCACGGGGAAGCGTCCGACGTTCTGGGATGAGGTGAAGGCGAAGGGGCTCGACGGCCGGCTGAAGCACCTCAGGAGCGCGTTCCCCTAGCTCGGGAGCCCGACCCGGAGGAGCCGGACCCCGGCGCGGCGCGGCGGGAGAGGGGGCGCGGGGGGGAGGGGCTGGGCCGGACCCCGCGGTCGGCCGCCTGCGGCCCGCCGTCCCCCGCCGCCCCCTCCCTCCTCCGGTCGCCTTTCCTCGAGGGGCCGAGGGGGGCAGCCTCCCACGATTGCCTCTGGCGTTCGCCCTCCCCGGAAGGCATCCTCTCCCCGCCCCGCGCCCGGCCCCCGGCTGCGCGCGGGGCGAGGAGACCGGATGTCGAGGACGGTCGTCGATCGGCTGCGCCGCTTCGCCTCGGACGAGTCCGGGTCGAGCGAGGTGGAGTACATCCTCCTCACGGCCCTGATCGTGCTCCCCATGTCCGTGCTCTTCTTCTACCTGCTCGTGTCCTCGTTCGCGTTCTACTTCGGTCGCGTGGGCTGGTGGATCAACCTCCCGTTCCCGTAGACCCCCCGGGTCCCTGGAGTCCTGCATGTCCCTTCCCGTCACCGAGCTCCGTCCCCGCGGCCTGAAGGCCACCCTCGCCCGCTTCCATCGGAGCGAGCAGGGCGACGAGGGCGTGAACAAGATCCTGATCATCGCCCTGGTGGTCGTGCCTCTGGTGATCGTGCTCATCGTCTTCGGGAGCAAGATCAAGGCGTGGTTCCAGACCGCCTGGGACGACATCACGGGCGCGAAGAAGGACAACGTCACGAACGAGGATCCGCTCGGGAAGTAGCGGCCCGGCCGCCGGACGGGCTCCGTCCCTTCCGGCGGCACGCCCCGCGTCCAAGCCGTGGACCCTCGCCTCCTCGCCATGGACGGGCTGCTGCTCGCCATGGCGGCGGGCGGGGCCGTCACGGACGTCCGTGTCGGCAAGGTCTACAACGTCCTCACGTACACCGGGGCGCTGGCGGGCCTCGCGCTGAACGGGCTCCTCCCGTCGCCGCCCGGGCTCGGCTGGGCCGCGGCGCTCCAGGGGCTCCTGCTCGGGTGGGGGCCTCTGTTCGTGGCGTTCCTGGCCGGCGGCATCGGGGCCGGCGACGTGAAGCTGATGGCGGCGGTGGGGGCGTTCGTCGGCCCCCACACCGGCCTGTACGTGCTCCTCTACTCCTGTCTCGCGGGGGCGGTCATGGCCATGGGCGTGATCCTCTGGCGGGAGGGCTACATCGGACTCCTCCTCCGCATCAAGGCCGTCTTCACGCTCCAGGGGGGCGACGACGGCTTCCAGCGGCTGAAGTTTCCGTTCGGGGTGGCGATCCTCGTCGGGACCGCCTGGGCGGTCACCGAGCGCAACCTCGGCGCGTCGGCCCTCGACCTGGTCTTCGGGAAGTCCGTCGCGTGAACCCGAACCTCCCCCTGGGCTTCTGGCTGTGCCTCGGGGGGGCCGTCGTGGGCGGCGGGGTGGGGCTGTGGCTGCTCGCCCGGCTGTTCCGGCGCGCCTCCCCCTGGGTCCGGCTGCGCGCGTTGGCCTCCGAGGAACGGGGCACCGCCGTCGTCGAGTTCCCGTTCGCGCTCATCACCGTGATCCTGCTCACCCTGCTCACCTGGCAGCTGACGTTCATGTGCGTCGCCTACCAGGTGGTGGACTACGCGGCCTACGCCGCGACGCGCGTCGCCATCGTCACGATCCCCAAGGACTGGGCGCCCGGCGAGGGGAAGCTCGAGGCGGGCGAGGCCTCGGGCCCGTCCGCCTCCGTCTTCGACGGGGTGGACGGCATCAAGGAGGCCTTCGAGGGCTACTACCTCCAGAACAAGCGTCGCGACCTGCGCTTCGCCGCCGTCTTCGCGTGCTTCCCCATCTCGGGCAACAAGCAGGAGAGCGGGACCACGGTCGGAGGAAGCGTCACCGTCACGACGCCGTTCGGCGACATGGACTTCGGCGCCATGACGACGATGCCGTGGCCCGACGTGATCTCCGACCTGCTGAACAACCAGGACTTCGTCACGCGCTTCTTCTACGCGAACGCCTACACCGCCGTGGACGTCGAGCCGGCGAACCGCCTCGAGTACGGCACCACCGACGATGTGACCGTCGTGGTGAGCCACCAGTTCAGCCTCCGGGTGCCGTTCGCAGGGCTGCTCTTCCGCGACTTCGGCGCCGCCGACGGGGGCGTCAACGAGGCCGGGCCCTACACCACGATCACGGGCCGGGCCACCATGCTCGTCGAGGCGGGGACCGAGGCCACGCCGCCCACCGACCCGCCCGACGCCGGCGACGAGGGGACGAACTAGGCCGTGCACGTCCTCCTCGCCCTTCCCGAGGCGCTCGTGCGCCGGCTCGCCGGCCGCCTGCGCGACTTCCACGGGGACCGCAGCGGCCAGATCCTGCCGCTCGTGTTCTTCCTGGGGATCGCGTTCTTCGCGGGCGTGGGGCTCGTGCTCAACACCGGCAAGACGGTCAACCGCCGCATCCAGAGCCAGGACGCGGTGGACGCGGCCACCGTGTCGGGGGCCAACGCGATCGCGCGCGGGATGAACTTCATCGCGCGCAACAACGTCACGAACGCGAAGATCCTCGCCTCGATCGTGATCATCCGCAGCTTCGAGCCCGCGGCGAAGGCGAGCCAGGCCATCCTGAAGGGCTGGCAGATCGCCTCCGAGATCATGATCCGCGTGGGCGACGTGCTCGAGAAGATCCCGTTCCCGCCCGGCATCTCGCAGGCGGGCACCGCGCTCAAGCTCGCCGGCGGCTTCGTCAAGGCGAAGGTCAAGCAGGAGATCAAGACCCTCAACGCCCTGCTCAAGATCGTCAAGCCCATCGCCGCCAAGTGGGACAACGAGATCAAGGCGGGGCGGGACATCGGCCTCGGCAAGGGCTTCGGCTGGAAGGCCGTGAAGGGGCTGTCCCTGTTCGGGGACGTGCTCGGGTACGGCACGCCGATCCTGGCGCAGATGACCGCCAAGACCGTCTACGAGGCGAACCTGGGCGAGAAGAGCGAGTCGGTGGACACCCCGCTCGGCAAGGTGAAGGTCCCCGACTGCTGGCTGCTCCCCGTGTACGCGCGGCTCCCGGCGTGCAAGGGGCCGGCGTCATCGTTCGCGAAGAAGGTGACGCCCTACGTCGCCACGATCACGTCGTATATGGACATCCCGGGCTGGCTCCTGCTCACGCTCGCGATGTACCCGCTGACCTACCGCGGCGCGGTCATCTTCGAGATGGCGAAGATCTTCCTCACGGTGGACGCCGGCGTCGGGACCGGGGTGGACCCTCCGGACGTGCCCGACGACGTCGATGCGGCCCGGATGAAGGTGCTGGCCGAGGAGGTCGAGGCGCGCGAGGCGGAGATCAAGGAGAAGAGCGCCCGGTACGACGAGCTCGAGAACACGCTGATCCCCGCGAAGCAGCGGGAGATCGACGCTGCGGAGGCCGCGCTCGCCAAGGCCGTGAGCGACCACGGGAGCACGTCGAAGGAAGCGGCTGCCGCGCGCTCCGCCCTCATGGACCGGCACAAGGAGCTCAAGGAGCTGAAGAAGGAGCGCGACGACGTGAAGGCGCGCATCGAGGAGCTCCAGAAGGAGGTCGAGGACCGCAACGCCGAGATGGAGGAGATCGCCAAGCGCCGCCAGGAGCAGGGCGGCGCGGGCGCCGGCGCGCACGTCGGCGGCGGGCTGGGCGACGTGGTCCCGGGGCCGGGGCAGAAGTTCTTCAAGCGCACCTTCCATCCCTGGCTCGTCCTCGGCGACGAGTGGCCGAAGTCGTTCACCTACTGGGGGCTCGGCTACCGCGCGCTCGCCGACCGCTTCCTGCCGGGGGTCTACCCCGCCGCCACGCCGCCCCTCCCTTCTCCCATCGCAGGCCTGCCGCTCGCGGACAAGGCCTTCACCTACGCCGCGGCGCGCGTCTACAGCCGGAACCGGGCCGACCTGTGGACCGCCGACTGGAGCGCGAAGCTCGTGCGGGCCGAGCTGTCGCTGGCGCCCCTCAACCCCTTCGGGCGCCCGCCGTCGTCGTGCCGGGCGTCGCCGGCCTACCTGGACATCGACGCGCACCTCACGCTCGGCTTCGACCTCGACATCTTCGGCTGGATCTGGACGATCCCCTGGCCGTTCGAATGGCCCAACTGGACCTTCGACGTGGACTGGGGCCTCACGCTGCCGAACGGGCCCGGCGCCCTGGGGAAGCACTGATGCCGTCGCGGCGCTCCCCCTCCGCGTCCCGTTCCCGATGCCGCGGCGGCGCGGCCGTGGAGGTGATGCTGTCGATCACCTTCCTCTTCGTGTCCGTCGTGGCCATGCTCGACCTGACGCGGATGTCGAGCGCGCTCGCCCGGAGCCACGGCCCGGCGCGGTCCGCGGCCTGGCACCACGCCCGGATCCAGGACGACACGCCCGGCTTCGACACCAGCGGAACCGTGCAGGACGTCTCGCTCAACGTGTACGAATGGACCGGCGGCGACCCGCCCGACGGGGCGCTCGAGACCGGCGAGAGCGGGTCGGGCTCGAGCGGCTGGTCCTGGGCGCCCGAGGGCGTGATCGGACACATCCTCGGCAAGGTCCAGGTGTCCACGGCGACGCTCACCTCGAGGCCCACGGGGCTCATGATGTTCCCGTCGGCGGACGTGAAGGCCACTCACACCGTGTTCCTGAAGTCGGACCGCGAGCACCCTTGGGACGGCGAGAAGGGCTGGTTCGACCCGGTGATGTGGTTCAACGACATCCTGGTCAACCTCTTCGACAACCTGGAGGACCTGCTGCCGACCTGGGAGGACATCCCGGGGATGCTCCTCGACCTCGTGGTGCCCGGCGGGTTCGGGGACATCTTCGACGTGCCCGACCCCGGGCCGGGCGCCGACGAGTCCGGGTACGGCGATTGACCATGCCCCGTCCCCCCTCCCCGCGCCCCTCCCCTTCCTCCCCCCCTTCCCCGGGGGCGGCCGGGTCGGCCCCCGCGGCTCCCCGTCCGAGGCGCCGCTGGCCCTCGCGCCTCGCGGCGGTGGCGTCGCTCGCGCTGTTCGCGGGCGGCGCGCTGCGCGTC
>CAZJJQ010000042.1:0-13638 GCA_964546345.1 uncultured Planctomycetales bacterium | reverse complement strand
GGCCTGGTCGATGGCGTAGTCGGAGAAGTTGAGGGTCGGCGCGCCGTGGGTCAGCTGGGCGGCGAAGGTCGCCCCGTCGTCCGGGCTCGTCCGGGTGCGCACCGTCGGGTTGTCCGTCACGGCGACCACCTTCGCGTTGCGGGGGTCCATCAGCACGTCGGAGAACACCGCCGTGGTGACGAACGAGGGGATGGGCGCCGCCCACGTCGCGGCCGCGTCCGTAGACCGGACCAGGGTGACCACCGAGGTCGATAGCGCGACGAGGGTGGTGCCCCGCACGCCGACGCCGTAGAAGCCGACGGGGTTCAGGCCCGTGACGGTCCCCGCGGCAGGCCAGGTCACGCCGGCGTCGGCCGAACGCAGGCAGCGCAAGGCCGACGCGGCGTCCGCGTAGAACACGTACACGTCGTCCTGGCCCTCCTGGCCGCACGCGATCTGCGGGTTCGGAGCGGGCGCGTCGATCAGGTCGATGAGCGCCGTGCTCGCCTGGAAGGTCACGCCGCCGTCGATGGAGCGGGCGTAGCGCAGGCCCGTCGCGGGGTCGAACCACGCGACGTGGATGCGGCCGAGCGTGTCGATGCAGAAGTTCCGGTAGGTGTTCGGATTGAGGCCGAGGGCGAGGCCGGCGCCCACGTCGCTCACCTGGACGGGGAGGGGCGTCGGGCCGGGCACGCACGTGACGATCGCGGGCACGCTGACCTGGCGTCCGAAGTAGGTCGCCCGGATCGTGGTGCGGCCGGCGACCACTCCGGTCACGTTGCCGCCGACCACGCGGGCGGTGCCGGGTGCGTCCCTGCTCCAGAGCGCGGAGGCGCTGACCTCGACGTCCGGGCCGTCTTCCACGGAGGCGAGCAGCGTGAGCTGGAGACTGGTGGCGGTGGCGCCCCCCTGGACGGCGGCCTGGGTCTCCACGATCCGGAGCCCCGTGAGGCCCCCGTCGCCCTGGCCGCAGCCCGACAGGCCGAGGAGAGCACCCAGCGCGCAGACGCCGAGCGCACGACGGGCTCGGGTGGAAAGGGGCGTGATCAAGCGCGAACCTCCCGGGGCACGAAGGACCGGCCCTCCGCGACGCGCGGAGGGAGCCCGCAAGCGAGTGCCCGGGGCGAGAGTGGGAGGGCTCGAGGGCGGTCGCAAGGAATCCGGCGCGGAGGCGCCGGGACGTCAACGCGACGGCAGCAGCCGGATCTCCACCGGGACTCCGGCCTCCACCTCCACCGATCCCCGCTGGCTCCCGTCGCGGAGCCGCGCCGACAGCGTCCAGGTCCCCGGAGACAGGTCGTCGAGGACGAAACGCCCGTCCCCGCCCAGCTCGAGGGACCAGCGCAGGACCCCTCGATGCACCGTCACGGTGGACTCGGTGAGGTCGGCGCCCCCCGCGGCGACCACCCGTCCTTCGATGTGCAGTCCGGGCTCGAGGGGGACGACCGTCTCGGCCTCCCCCACCCGCAGGCCGGCGCGGATCGCGACGAGGGGAGGCCCCTCGTCGGGGCGCAGGACGAAGCGGAGGGCGTACGTCGCCTTCGGGTGCACCCCGCTCACGTCCACGCGGCCGTCCGCCCCGATCGTGGCCTCGTCCGTGTTCTGCCCCGTCTCCTCGTCCACGAGCGCCAGCGTGGACTCCGGCTCGAAGGGGGCCGGGGAGGCGAGCCGGAGCCGGATCGAGGCCGTCGCGTCGAGAGCGAGCACGACGCCCTGGGCGCCCGCCTTGCACGTGGTCTTGCGCCCGACGCGGGCCGGGCTCTCGAGCCGCGCGAGGAGCGAGACCTCCCCGTCGGGCAGGCGCTCGAAGCTGAACCGTCCGAGCGCATCCGTGCGCTGCTCGAGCTTCGTGCCCCCGGAGGCCCAGGCCGTCACCTGCGCACCGGCGACGAACCGGCCGTCCGCGTCCCGCACGTAACCGCTCACGGCAAAGGCGCGGGAGAGCCGGATCGGGTCGTTCGAGGGCTTCCACCCCTCCTGGCGGTACGGGAGCAGGTCCGTCCGGTCGAACGGGGGCGCGACCGAGAGGGTGTACTCGCCTTCGGCCTCGAGCCCCACGAGCCGCGCGCGGCCGTCCCGGTCGCTGTCGGCGTACAGGGTCTGGCCTCCCTTGGACTTCGCGCTCACGAACGCATGGGCCACGGGACGACCGTTCGAGTCGGTCACGACGGGCGACCGCTCGAGGCCCGCGAGGAGCACGATCCGCACGTCCCGCGCGCCGCCGAGGACCTCGACCGGCGGGGCCGGCGCGTACGAAGGCGGGGCATCGACGGAGAGGCGGTACTTGCCCGGACCGAGGGCGCCGAGGCGGAAGCGGCCGGCGTCGTCGGTCGGCACCACCGACACCCACGGCGTATGGCCCGGGAGGTGCTCGAGGCCGTGCACGTACGCTTTCACCCGGACGCCCCGGACCCCGCTCCCGCCGGGGTCCACGACCGTGCCCTCGATGGTGGACTCGGGGAGGAGGCGGACCTCGTACGTGAGGGCGCCCGCCGGCACGGGGCCGAAGGGCGTGCAGGCGCAGGGGAGCGGCTGCCCCATCTCGGTGCGGGGCAGGCGGACGAAGCCGTAGGCGCCCTCGTCGAGGACGTCCAGCTCGACGCGGCCGTGGTCCACGTGGTGGTCGCCGCCGTCGAGCTGGACGGTCGCGGCGGGCACGGGGCGGCCGTCGGGATCGAGGACCGTGATCACGAGCCGCGGGGGAGGGGTGCCCTTGAGGGTGATCTCGAGGTCGTCGCGGTCGGCGGCGACGTGCTCGAGCACCACCGCGCCCTCCTCGGACGGGCCCCCGACCCGGAGCGAGACCTCCGAGGCCGACACGTCGTCGAACACGAAGGTGCCCGAGGGCCCGGTCTCGGTCGTGCTCTCGGACGGATGCGGCTCGGGCTCGATCAGGGCCACGCGCGCATCCGCCGCGGGGGAGCCGTCGCTCCAACGCACGACGCCGGCGACGCGGCGCCGCCGCGTCATGGTCATCGTCACCCGGATCGGCTCGGTCGAGCCCTCGGGGCCGCCGGCCAGCGTGTCCGGCCCCGTGAACGCCTCGCACCACGGGTCGATCTCGATCTCGCCGGGCGGCAGGGGCCCGAGGCGCGCCACGCCGTCGGCGCCGGTGTGACCGTCCACGAGCCAGCTCCAGCCGTCGCGGCCCTGGGTCTGGAACACGTCGAGGCCCACGCCTGCGAGCGGCACGGACGCCTCGTCCAGCACGGTCACCTCGGCGAAGCGCGGCTCGCTCATGCGGATCAGGATCGGCTCGAGGTCGGCGCCCTCCAGACGGATCGGGCCGGCCTTGCCGGTGGCGCCGGAGGGGGCGCGCGCCTCGAACGTCGCCAGGAGCCCGGGCGGGAGGCTCGTGACGACGAAGGCTCCCGTCGCATCGGTGGCGGAGGCGAGCCGGCTGGGCCCCTCGGCCCAGAGGGGGGGCTTGCGGTCCCCGGCGAGGGTGGGCGTCGCGTCCACGAGGCAGCCCGGGACCCCCGCGCCCCCGGAATCCACGACGCGACCGCGCACCGGATGCGACGGCACGACCTGCAGATCGACCACCAGGGTGCCCTCGGTCTGCGGCAACGCGCGCAGCGGGTCGTAGCCGTTGGGATTGGCGGTCACGAAGTCCTTCGAGACCCAGCCGCCGCCGCACGCGAAGACGCTCGACTCGGTGGGCGTCACGCCCGTGACCTCGTAGCGGCCGTCGGGGCCGGAGAGGCCGGCCGCGAGCGCTCCGTCCCCGTAGGGCGAGACGAACACGGGGACGTCGGCGACCGGTGTGCCGTCGGCGGCGGCCAGCACGCGGCCCCGGACGGTGCCCGGCCGCAGCAGCCGCACCTCGGTGACCTCGGCGGCGCCGAACCAGCGGGAGCCGGCGTAGGGCACGTAGCCGGCGGCGCGCACCGCGAGCTCCACGCCGGTGGCCGGCACGAGCAGGCGGAAACGGCCCTCGGCGTCCGTGACCGCCCGGGCCTCGACGTACGTGAGGCCCGCCAGCGTGTCCGTGGACGCGACCACGACCGCGCCGGACACCGGGCGGCCGTCGCGATCGGCGAGCACGCGGCCGTTGCGCTCCGACATGTCGCGATCGACGACGATCACGAGCTCGCCGGGTCGGGGCAGCACGAGGGAGAGGGTCCTCACGGCGAAGCGCCCCGGCGTCCAGGCGACGACGCGGAGCACGCCGCGGTCGAGGCCGGTGAGCTCGAAGCGGCCGTCGGGGCCGACCTCGGCGGGGTGCGGGCCGAGGGGCGCGTGCGTGTCGTGCTCGCCGACGGCCCCGACGAGGCCGTGGAAGGGGCGACCGTCGGCGTGGAGGACGCGCCCCCGCAACACCTCGTGCCCGGCGCGCACCTCGAGGCGGACGCGGACGCGCTGGCCGTCCACGGTGAACCACGCCATGTCGGTGGCGCTCCGACCGTCCTCGGTCACCACGACCACGTCGTACGTGCCGAGGGGCACCCGCTCGAACACGCCGCGCCCGTCCGCCCCCGCGGCGGCGACGGCGACGGGCTCCGCGTCGTGCACGCCCTCGATCGGCAGCAGCCCCTCGGCGGGCTCGGCCTGCAGCGCGAACGGCGCGCCGGGCGCCTGCCTCGACCGCTCGAACAGCAGCAGCCTCCCCGCCTCCGGCTTCCCTCCGCGCGAGACCTCCACCTCCATCACGCACCCACGACCGGACGCCACCGGCGCCGCCATCCGTCCCCCCCGCGCGCCCGCCAGCGCCGCACCGGGCGCCTCGACCGTCCCCACGGCCTCGGCCCCGATCGCGTCCGCCCCGACCTCGGGCGCCTCGGTCGGCTGCAGCCACCACGCCCCCAGCCCGACGGCCACGGCCATGGACGCGAGGACGAGGGCGAGGGGGAGGGAGCGTCCGCGGCGCATGGGGTCTCGGGGCCGGCTGGGGGTGCAAACGTCGGGTACGCGGGCGCCCCCCGCGACAGTCTAGGGAAGAACGGACGCCGCGTCCGAGGGGATCAGCCGGCCCGGAGCGCGGAGGCCGGGGGGAGGTCGCGGCCGGGAGGAAGGGGGCGCCGGGGGAGCGGGGGCCGAGGCGGCGGGGACGGCCGCGGTAGAGTCCCCCCATGGATGACGGCCTGCTCGACCGGTACCGAAGCGTCGCCGGGGCCACGGCCTATGCGTCGAAGTACCGGGGATCCTGGCTCCGCCGGTGGTCCAGCCGCCGCGAGCTCGAGCTGGTCCGCCGTTGCCTGGACCGCGCCGGGGCGCAGGACGTCCTGCTCGACGTCCCGTGCGCGGCGGGGCGCCTGGTCCCGGTCCTCCTCGAGCGCGCGCGTCGGGTGACCGCGCTCGACCTGAGCCCCGCCATGGTGGCCGTGGCCTCCGAGGCCCTCGCCGCCGAGCTCGCCTCGGGGGCGGTCGTGGTCGGCGTCGGCGACGCCGAGCGCCTCCCGTTCGAGGACGGCGCCTTCGACACGGTGGTCTCCTGGCGGCTGCTCCACCACCTGACCGACCGCGCCCAACGAGTGCGCGTCCTGACCGAGCTCGGCCGCGTGGCCCGTCGCGCCGTCGTCGTCTCCTGGAACGACGCGGGCACCTGGAAGGCCCGCTTCCAGCGCTGGCGACGCCGGGCGCGCCGCAGCCAGAAGCTCACGCGGACCGAGCTCGCCGCCGAGGCAGCCGAGGCCGGCCTCGCGCTCGACGCCGCGTGGCGGCTGTCCTCCCCCTTCTCCCTGCAGGCGGGCGCGGTGCTGCGCAGACGGGTCGCGAGCCCACCCCCCGCAGGCGCCTCGGGGTGACGCCCCGGACGGGTCGGCAGCCCGACCCGTCCGGAGCAGGTACACCCGGCGCTACCTCACCTGGGCGACGGTCGCGCTCGCCGATCCGCCCCAGGTGGAGGTGACCGTGACGCTCGACGGCTTCGTGGTGACGCCGTCCTGGGTGAACGTGTAGAGCCCGGTGGTGGACGAGTAGGTCATGGCCCCCCGTCCGGTGACGGTCAGCGTCGCGGGGGGGACCGCCCCGTTCGCGGTGCTCGTCGCGGTCACGGTGAGACGCTTCGCCTTCTTGCTCCACGTCGCCGCCGTGACGACGACCTGGTCCTTGAGGCCGAGCGTCAGCGTGCCCTGCGTCCCGTCGGCGAGCAGGATCGAAGCGCCCGCGAGCGCGCACCGCTTCGCGTTGGCCGTGTCGTAGCGGGCGATCTGGACCGGCGCGGTCGGCGTGGAGAAGTCGATGACGCGCATGCCGTCGGCGCCCCACGCCGCGAACGCGCGGGTTCCGACGACCGTGACGCCCAGGGGCGAGGCGTTGGTGCCCGAGGAGTACGTCCCGAGCGGCGTGGCGACGAGGGCGTTGGACAGGTCGAAGACGCGCAGCTTGCCGACGCCGTAGTCGTCCGTCACGACCAGCGTGAGCCCGTCGGCCGTCGGGGCGACGCCCCGCGCGGTCCCGATCGCGCCCTTGTGCGTCATCAGGAGGTCTGGGTAGAGCAGGTCGCCCCAGTCGGTCGCGACGGCGTTGTTGGCCGCGATCGCGGGGAGGTCGGACAGGTCGTACGAGCTGATGCCTCCGCCGAGCCAGGCGACGTAGGCCGTGGTTCCGGCGACGGCGACGTCCTCGCAGACCCCCAGCATGGCGGCGGGACGCTGGAGCGTGGCGGCGTAGGCGGGGGCCGCGGGGTTGGAGACGTCGAAGACCTCGACGGCGTTCGTGATCTCCGAGACGAAGAGCGCGTACGGCGTGCCCGCGACCTGCGTCAGGGCGAGGTCGTACACCATCGCGGCCTGGTGGTAGAAGCGCTCGGTGCCCCAGTCGATCCGGGAGACCTCGACGGGCGCGGAGGGCGTGGTCACGTCGTACACGTAGACGCCCGTGAAGAGCCCCGTGGCGCCGTTCTCGACGTCGCCCCAGTTCGCGACGTACAGCATGCCCGCGTGGACCGCGCAGTCCCGGATGTAGACCGCCGCCCCGTCGCCGGGGAGGATCGTCGCCACGACGACCGGCACCGAGGGGTTGCTGCGGTTGACCACGTCGAGTCCCGCCGCGCCCCGCGCGACGTACGCGTAGGACCCGTCCACGGCGACCGCGGTCGCGCCGCCGGCGAGCGTGTGGAGGAGCTCGACGTTGTAGGTCGGCGGCGGTTCGACGGCGTAGGCGGGCGCGCCGGTCAGCCCGAACGCGGCGAGGCCGAGCGCGAGCGCGGCGAAGCGAGAGGTCTTGGCCACGGAGGACATGAAGCGATCTCCGGAAGGGGAAGTCCGCGCCCCCCGGCCGCCGGACGGCGGACCCAACCTCAGGGCGCTCCGCCGCGGAAAGCAAGGTCCGTGCCGCGACGCAACCCCTGGAAAACACGGTGTTTGCGTCCGTGGAGCCCCGTTCCGCGGAGATTCGCGACGCGGAGCGCTGCCGCGTTCCGCGACGGCGCCGCGTCACTCCGGGACGGTGAGCCCGTGCGCGCGGATCTTCGCGTACAGGGTGTTCCGGTCGATGCCGAGGAGCGTGGCCGCCCGGGTCTTGTTCCACCCGGTCTGACGGAGCACCCGATCGATGTGCCGCCGCTCCACGTCCACGAGCGGAGCCGGCACGCCGACCGCGGCGTGCGTCTCGGGATCGACGGGGGGCTCCGGCGGCAGGGGGATCGGGCGCGCGGCGTCCCGGACCTCGGCAGGGAGGTCGTCCACGGTGACGCGGTCGCCCCGCGCGAAGATCAGGCAGCGCTCGAGCAGGTTCCGGAGCTCCCGGACGTTGCCGGGGAAGGGGTAGGCGAGGAGGACCTCCATCGCCTCCGGCGTCACGTCGCGCACGCCCGAGACGACCTGGGGCCGCAGCTCGTGCAGCAGGTGCTCGACGAGGAGCGGCAGGTCCTCACGACGCTCCCGGAGCGGCGGGATGCGGATCTCCGCGACCTTGAGGCGGTGGTAGAGGTCCTCGCGCATCCTGCCGTCGCGGACGAGCGCGGGCAGGTCGCGATGGGTCGCGGCCACGAAGCGCGCGTCCGTCGTCAGCGTCTCCACGCCACCCACCCGTTGGAACTGCCGACGGTCGATCGCGCGCAGGAGCTTCGCCTGGGCCGCGAGGGGGAGCTCGCCGATCTCGTCGAGGAAGAGCGTCCCGTCGGAGGCGAGCTCGAGGAGCCCGAGCTTGCGCGCGACGGCGCCGGTGAACGCGCCGCGCTCGTGTCCGAAGAGCTCGGACTCGAGGAGCGCCGGCTCGAGGGTCGCGCAGTTCACCACGACGAACGGGGCGCGACGGCGCGGCCCGAGACGATGGAGGGCCTCGCAGACGAGCTCCTTGCCCGTGCCGCTCTCGCCGAGCACGAGGACCGTCGTCGTGAGCGGGGCGCACCGCTGGACCAGCTCGGAGACGCGCCGGATCCCCTCGGTGTCGCCGATCAGGTAGCGCGGACGGCCCACGCGCCCGGCGGCCCCCGCGGCGATCGCCCGCTCGGGGGACCCCTCGGCGAACGGGAGGCGCACGGTGTCGCCCTCGGGATCCGCGGCGACGACGGCGCCCTCGTCCGTGCGGGCGGCGTCGAGATAGAGGAGGGTGGTGTCGCCGAGACGCAGCTCGGCGCCCGACGCGAGCGGGCGCGCGCCCACCAGGCGGATCCCGTTGAGGTACGTCGCGTTCTTGCTGCCGAGGTCCGCGAGCGTGGCGCGCCCGGCGGCATCGACGGAGATGGAAGCGTGACGACGAGAGACGTGCAGGTCGGGCAGGCCGAGCTCGACGTCGCGTTCCCGGCCGATGCGCGTCAGCCCGGGGCCGACCTGCAACACGGCGCCGCGATTCGGCCCGTCGAGGACGATGAGCGTGCCCACGCGGAGGAATCTACCCGGCGCGCAGGCCTCCGCGGAGGAGGGGGGCGGCGGGGGGGGGCCGGCCGCACGTCGGCCGAGCGGCGTCGCACGCTTGCGAAGCCGTGGGACCGGAACGCTACCGGCCGGAAACGCCCCCGGGCGCAGGAACGCCGCGGGCCTGCGGAATCGAGACAATGCTGGCGGTACGCGGCTTGCTGATGGCAGGATCCGTCGCGGCGCACGTCGCCTGCATCCGGCGCGTCGGCGCTCGCGTGGGAGGTCCGAATGTCGCATCCCGACCAGATCCTCGGCGCGCTCCGCCTCTCGATCGTCCAGACGATCGCGAGGGGAGGGATGGGTCAGGTGTACCGGGCCATCCAGCACGGCGTCGAGGGGTTCGGGAAGACGGTGGCGCTCAAGACCATCCTCGAGCCGTACGCCGCGGACGAGGAGTTCGTCCAGATGTTCATCGCCGAGGCGAAGCTCGTCGCCGACCTCGTGCACCAGAACATCGTCCAGGTCTATCACCTGGGGCGCGACGAGGGGATCCTCTACATGGTGATGGAGTACGTGGACGGCGTGAACCTCCGCCAGATCCTCGACCGTCACGCGGCGCAGGGGTCCCGGCTGCCCATCGAGCTCGCGGCGTTCTTCGCGTCGCGCGTGTGTCGGGGGCTCGAGCACGCGCACGCCCAGACGGACGCCGAGGGCATCCCGCTCGGCATCGTGCATCGCGACGTGTCGCCTCGCAACCTGCTCACGACGCGGTTCGGCGAGGTCAAGATCTGCGACTTCGGGGTCGCGAAGGCGCGGAGCCTCGCGATGCGCGACGACGACCGGCGGGTGCTCGGGAAGTACGCCTACCTCTCCCCCGAGCAGGCGCGTCGCGAGCCCACGGACAACCGCTCCGACCTCTACTCCCTGGGCCTCGTGCTCTTCGAGATGCTGGCGGGCCGACGGCCCTGCGCCGCCGAGGTCCGCTCGCGGGAGGCCTCCATCACGGACGCCGGCGTGCGACCGGTCCCGCCCGTGGCGTCGGTGGTGCCGGACGTCCCGCCGATGCTCGCGCGCATCGTGGACCGGGCGGTGGCGATGGAGCCGACCGACCGCTACGCCGACGCGGGCACCATGGGCTACGACCTCGAGTACTTCATGTACCACCAGGGCTACGGCCCGACGATCGTGACGCTCGCGTCCCATCTCTCGAAGCTCTTCGCCGGCGCCCCCCGGGGCGCGGCGCATCCCCTCGACGCGATCGAGCCGGGCCGCCTCGCCGAGACCTCCACCAGCTCGGGCTGAGGGACCGTGGAGCAGGCGCCATCGGGACGTACGGGCTCGCTTTCGGGGCTCGTGCCGCGCGGCGGCTCGTCGAGGTATCGGGGTCCAGATACGATCTCCTCGCCGCCGCAGGTCGTTCCCTGCAGCTCGGTTACCTGACTCGGCCTTGCGCGAGCCTCCGAAATCGAGCCCGATGGGTCGGGGACGCATCCACCTTGCGTCGGGGTCGCGTGCCTCGCGTTCGGCAGTTTCTTCGCACGCCCTGAGCGCGCGCGGCGAGCCGCACGGCCCTTCCCCCCCCGGTCCCCCGAACCGGCCACGGAAGAAACGCCCGCTTCAAACATCCGTTTGACTCCGGCGGCCTCCCCGCTAGGGTGGGCGCCGTGAGCTCCCGCCGGCCACCCTCCCCCCGCCCCCCGCCGGCCCTCGCGGCCCCCGCCTCCCCGAAGGACGAAGGGACCCGGCAGCGCCTCCTCGCGGCGGCGGGCGAGACCTTCGCCCGCCACGGGTACGAGCACGCCACCGTGCGCGACGTGTGTCGGCTCGCGCGGGCGAACGTCGCGGCCGTGAACTACCACTTCGGCTCGAAGGAGCGCCTCTACGTCGAGGCGATCCGCTTCGCCGCGCGGCTGTGCCACGACGGCCACGACCTCGAGGCCATGCAGGCCGTGGCCGCGGATCCGACCCTCTCGAAGGAGGAGCGCCTCGAGCGCCTCGTGCGCGGGTTCGCGCAGACGATGCTGGCCCCGCGCGAGGGCTGGCACCTGAGGCTCATGCTCTCCGAGCTGGCCACCCCCACCCACGCGCTCGACGTCCTCGTGCGCGAGTTCGTGGCCCCCCGCGCCGCGGTCCTGCGCACGGTGGTGGCGCCGTTCCGGCCGGGCGCGGGCGACCGCGAGCTGTCGCTGCTCGTCATGAGCGTCGTCGGCCAGATCCTCTACCACCGGATCAGCGGGGCCGTGGCCCTGCGGATGCTCGGCGAGCGGGCGTACGGGCCCGAGCTGCTCACGGCCGTGGTCGAGCACATCGTGTCGTTCTCGAAGGCGGCCCTCGGGGCCGGGCGCCCGCGCGCGGGCCGGAGGGGCGCGCCGTGATCTACGTGGCGTGGCGCATGCTCGTGGGCGACCGGACCAAGTACGTGTCCCTCGTGCTCGGCATCGCGTTCTCGGTGCTCCTGATCACCCAGCAGGGGTCCATCTTCACCGGCATCATGAGCCGGACGTTCAGCGCGGTCTCCGACGTCTCGGCCGCGAAGATCTGGGTGATGGACCCGGGCGTGCGCTACCCGGACGACATCCGCCCCATGAAGGACGGCGACCTCTCGCGCGTGCGCGACGTCGAGGGCGTGGACTGGGCCGTCCCCTTCTTCAAGGGCACGGGGCGTGCCCGCACGGAGGGAGGCAACTTCGAGACGGTGTTCGTCATCGGGCTCGACTCGGCCACCCTGCTCGGGGGGCCCGCGAGGATGCTTCAGGGGAAGCTCACCGACCTGTGGGAGCCCGACGCGGTGATCCTCGACGAGGCGGGGGCCCTCCGCATGGGCGGCGTCCGGGTCGGGGCCCTCCTCGAGCTCAACGACCGGCGGGCGCGGGTCGTGGGCATCTGCAAGATCGAGCGCACGTTCGTCTCGTTCCCGGTCTTCTACACGACCTACACGCGCGCGGTGGCCTACGTCCCCGGGGATCGACGCTCGATGTCGTTCGTCCTGGCGGCCGCGAAGCCGGGGCAGACCGACGAGGAGGTCGCCGACCGGATCGCGGCCCGCACGGGCCTCGGCGCGTACACGAGCGCCCAGTTCCAGCGCCGGACGCTCGTCTACTACGTGCAGAACACCGGCATCGCGATCAACTTCGGCATCACGATCCTGCTGGGGTTCTTCGTGGGCCTCGCCGTCGCGACCCAGACGCTCTACACGTTCGTCATCGAGAACCTGCGGCAGTTCGGCGCGCTCAAGGCCATGGGCGCCACGAGCGGCTGCCTCGTCCGGATGGTCCTCTTCCAGGCCGTCGTGGCGGGCCTGCTCGGCTACGGCCTCGGGGTGGGCGGGACCGCCCTCTTCGGCTGGCTGACGCGCAACAGCACCCAGCTCGCCTTCCGGTTCCTGCCCGAGCTCCTCTACATCTCCTTCGGCGTCCTCCTCCTGCTCATCGCGTTCGCGAGCGTGATCTCGCTCCGCCGCGTGATCAAGGTCGAGCCCGGGATCGTGTTCCGCTGACCATGGCCGTCACGGGCTCCCCCTCCCCCGACGGGCCCGCGGCCGGGGCACCCACCCCCGCCCCGGGGGCCGCGCCCACGCTCGCCATCTCGTGCCGCGGCGTCACGAAGGTCTACGCCGAGGGCGGGACCGAGGTGCACGCGCTGCGCGGCGTGGACCTCGAGGCCCGCACGGGCGAGCTGCTGCTGCTCGTGGGCCCCTCCGGCTGCGGGAAGACGACGCTGCTCTCCGTGATCGCGGGCGTGCTCGACGTCACGGCGGGGCACATCGACGTGTTCGGCGAGTCCGTCGACGGGATGTCCTCGGGCGAGAAGACCCGGTTCCGCAAGGACCACATCGGGTTCATCTTCCAGCAGTACAACCTCCTGCCGACGCTCTCCGCCGCCGAGAACGTCGCGGTGCCGCTCCTGATCCAGGGGCTCGCGCGGCGCGCGGCGATCGAGCGCGCGCGCGCCGAGCTCGCCGAGGTCGGCCTCGGCGACCGCACGACCGCCTACCCGCGCCAGCTCTCCGGCGGGCAGCAGCAGCGCGTCGCGATCGCACGCGCGCTGGTGCGCCACCCGCGGCTCATCGTCTGCGACGAGCCGACGGCGAACCTCGACGGCGAGACCGGCGGCCGCGTCCTCGAGATGCTCAAGCGCGTCGCGGTCGCCCGCGACCGCTGCATCCTCCTCGTCACGCACGACACGCGCGTCTTCCGGTACGGCGACCGCATCGCCGAGATGCTCGACGGCCGCATCGTCGGCATGCACGAAGGCGGAAAGGACTGGCACCATGGCTAGGCTCCCGCGGGGCATCCTCCCCACCCTCTCCCTCGCCGGGCTCGCGTTCGCGGGCTACTCGGTGCTCTCCGTCAAGCGCGTCGAGCCGGGCCCGCCCCCCGTCGCCCCGCCCCGCGCCCCCTTCGAGGTCACCCTGTCCGGCAGCGGCGTCCTCGAGCCCGCGGGCGCGCGCACCACGGCCATCGGCGTCCCGTTCGCGGGGCTCGTGGTCGAGGTCTTCGTGGACGTCGGCGATCGCGCCCGCAAGGGCGACAGGCTCTTCCGCCTGGACGACCGCGCGCTGCTGGCCCAGCGGGCCTCCCTCGAGGCCGACGTCCGCACGCTCGAGGCCGCGGTGCGCGTGAAGGAGCAGGAGGCGGCCGCCAAGGAGGCGCAGGTCGCGGTGGCCGAGGCGGGCCAGGCGGTGGCGCAGGCCAAGGTGGCCCGCCTCGCGGCGCTCCCGCGCGCGGAGGAGCTCCCGCCGCTCCTGGCCCGCGTCGAGGAGGTCCGCGCCGCCTACGAGGACATGCGGGGGCAGGTCGAGCGCCTCGCCGCCGCGCGCGCGAAGGCCTCCGGCGTGGTGCCCGACGACGACTTCGCCCGGCGCCAGTTCCAGGCCGACGTCGCGAAGCGCGCGCTCGAGCGCGCGCAGGCCGAC
>CAZJJQ010000041.1:0-13683 GCA_964546345.1 uncultured Planctomycetales bacterium | reverse complement strand
CCGCCGCTGGACCATCAACCGGGCGCGGGAGCACTTCCTCCACACGCCCGAGTGACAAGCCGTAGACATTCCCAGTCCCCCGGCGCGACAATCGACCCACCGAAGGAACGAGACCCATGAGCGACCCCAACGACCCGAAGAACCCGCGCGAGGGCGAGGGTGAGGAGGAGCTGCCCAGCTTCAAGCCGCGCGCCGCGGGCATGATGTCGTCGCAGGAGCGCGACATCGACCAGCGGGCCGTCCGCGAGGCCGGCAACCGCCCGAAGGGGCCGTCGCTGATGCCCGACGAGGGCCAGCGGAGCGCGCAGCACTGCTCCCACGGGAGCCACGGGTCGCATGGGTCCCACGGGTCGCATGGATCCCACGGGTCGCACGGTTCCCACGGGTCGCATGGATCCCACGGGTCGCACGGTTCCCACGGGTCGCACGGCTCCCACGGGTCGCACGGCTCCCACGGGTCGCACGGCTCCCACGGGAGCTGGTAGTCGGCGTCGCTACCCGGCCTCGGGCGGCGCGTCTCGCCACCAGTCGTTGACGTCGAGCGCGACCGCGTCGAAAGGCGGGATCCGCGCGTCGACCTCGTCGCCCCACACACCGAGCTCGAGCCATCGACCGCCCTCCAGCGCGCTCGCCGTGATCAGAAACGTGTCCGGGTCGACCACCCACAGGTGAGACACCCCGATGCTGGCGTAGAAGGGGCGCTTCGTGCGGAGGTCGTGGCGGCGTGTCGACGTCGACAGCACCTCGCAGACCCAGTCGGGGACGAGCTTGATGCTCTCGTCACGCGGCGGGTGTGGGAGGCGATCCTGGTGCCACCCCGCGATGTCTGGCGACACCTCCGGCGCGCGCGGTAGCTCGATGCCGGGCTCGGGGAGGATCGTCCAGCCCCCCGGGCCGCCGCGACCCCGACGAAAGGGGTTGATGAGGTCGGCCGCGATGAGGCCCGCCACGCTCTGATGGAAGCCCCGCGGGCGGGCCATCGCATAGAACACCCCGTCGATGATCTCCCCCTTCATGTGGGGGGGGAGCGCGTCGATGTCCGCACGGGTCGGCGGGTGCGAGAGGGGGACTGCGGGGTAGCCCATGCGCGGAGTCTATCGGGCCCCTCTCGGCCCCGTCTACCGCGCGCGCTTCGCGTCACCCGCCGAAGCGAACCAGGAGGTCGTCGGCGATGCGCACGGCCGCACCGGGCTCCCCGAAGGGGAAGCACACCCTCGCCATCGCGCGACGCTGCGCCTCGTCGTCGAGGAGACGTCCCAGCGCCTCACACACCACCGAGGGATCGCTCCCGACGAGGCGCGCCACCCCGCATGTGACGGCCTCCAGGCGCTCGCTCCGGTCGCGGGTGACGAGGACCGGGCGGCCGAGCGCGGGGGCTTCTTCCTGCACCCCCCCCGAGTCCGTCACCACCACGTCCGCGCGCCGCATCCACGCGACAAACGACCGGTACGGCAGCGGCGGGAGCAGGCGGACGCGGGGGCGGTCGGAGAGGAGGCGACGCACCGGGTCGCTCGCCGCGGGGTGCGAGTGGAGGACGTACACGAGCTCGACGTCGGGCCGCGCGTCGACGAGGGCGCCGAGGGCCCGGCAGAGCGCCTCGCGGGCCTCGCCGAAGGTCTCGCGGCGGTGCCCGGTCACCAGGACCACCCTGCGGTCGGCGGCGACCTCCGCGGGCGCCACGCCGACGGCGGCCTGCGCGAGGGCGTCGACCACGGTGTTGCCCACCACGCGGATCCGCGCCTCGGGGACGCCCTCGGCCAGGAGGTTGTCGCGCGCCCCCGCCGTCGGCGCGTAGAGGACCTCCGCGACCCGGTCGACCAGGACGCGGTGGATCTCCTCCGGGAAGGGGCTCCCCACGCTGAACGACCGGAGCCCCGCTTCGACATGGACGAGGGGACGGCGCGCGTAGGCCGCGGCGAGGGCGCCGGCGAGGGCCGTGGTGGTGTCGCCCTGCACCGCCACGACGGCGGGCGCGAGGAGGTCGAGGGCGCCGGCCACCGCGGGGACGGCCGCCCCGAGGACGGCCGCGGGCGTGCGGGCGTCGGCGGGGAGGTCGACGTGGAGGTCGGGCGCGAGGCCCCACTCCCCCAGGGCCTGGGCGACGAGCTCGGGCTGCTGCGCCACGGCGAGGAGGCGGACGTCGAAGCGCGGCGACCGCGACGCGAGCTCGCGGACGAGGGGCGCCATCTTGATCACCTCGGGCCGTGTGCCGACCACCGCGACGACGCGCAGGCTCACCCCGACGGCTCCTCCGCGGGGCGCTTGTAGACGGGGCGGACGAGGTCCTCGGGGCGGACGATCCACGGGGGCTCGGGGGCGTCGTGGAGCTCGTAGAAGCCGCCGCAGAAGACGGCGTGCGGGCACGCGGCGCAGACGGGCTTCTTCACCCGCTGGGCGGCGAGGTAGTCCGCGAGGTTCACGTCGTCGTTGTTGACGAAGACCATGCGCCGCTGGAGCTTCTGCAGGTCGCCGGCCATGAAGCGCTCGTAGCCGGGCATGAAGCAGAAGGGGAGGTTGATCACCTGGAAGCGCACCCGCTCGCCCCAGCGGTCGATGACGCGCATCGCCTCGTCGGCGGCGGCCTGCGTGTCGGGCGCCACCCACGCGGTCGCCCGCCCGAAGGGGGTGAGAAACTGGAGGTTGACCCAGCGGAGCCCGAGGCCCCAGGCCAGGGCGACGAGGGCGTCGAGCTGGCGGTGGTTCCCCTTGGTGAGGGTGACGTTCATCCCGAGCTCGACGTCGGGGGGCGCGTGGCGGAGGGCGTGGCGGATGCCCCCGACGGTCTGTTCGAAGGCCTCGGCGACGCCCACCTGCTGCGCGTGGGTCTTCGCGTCGGCCCCGTGCACGCTGAAGAGGAGCGTCGTGAGCCCCGAGCGGACGAGCTCGCGCGCGTAGCCCTCGTAGAAGCACATCCGCCCGTTGGTGGTGACGTTGACCCGCTCGTAGCCCACCGCCCGCGCGTACCGCACGAGGGCGACGAGCTCGGGGTTGAGCGTCGGCTCGCCGCCGTCGAAGTCCACCATCCGAACGCCCATCGCCCGGTACTTGTCGAGGTGCTCGCGCTGCCGCTCGGGGTGCCCGTCCACCTGCGTCCGCGTGCCCACCGCGCAGAAGGTGCAGCGGTTGTTGCACACGTAGGTGACGTTCATGATGAGCTTCTGCGGCCCCTCGGCGGCGCGGAGGCGGGCCTCGAAGGTGTCGCGGAAGCGCTCGAGGCCCCCGCGCAGGTAGCGCACGCGGGGGGCGGCGCCGAAGCGCTCGTAGAGCTCGACGGCGAGCGCGAGGGTCGCGTTGACCGCCTCCAACGACTCCCCCGCGGCCCCCACGGCGTACTCGACGACGAGCGGCTCTCCCGACGCCTGCGCCGCCTCGGCCGCGCGCGTCAGGGCCTCCCGCCCGAGGCCCGAGGCCTCGTCGTACACCCGCGCGCGCGGGGGGGGGGTCGGGGGATCCATGCGCGGGGAGGAGTCCATCACACTTCGCCCGCCGACGCGACGGGGCGCTCAACGGGGCGGGTGTTCTCCCGCGGCAAACAGCACCCGCCGCAGATTGACGAGGCCCGAGCGGTTGAGCGACAAGACCGACACGGTCACCCGCCCGGTCGGCGTGAGTCCGACGATGAGGAGGGCGTCCGGGCTCCACGCAAAGTGATCGATCCAGCACTGTTCACGCGGGTGAAACAGCCGCACGACCTCGCCCGAGACAGGATCGACCCCGTCAACCTTGTTGTACTTGTGGTTGTTGCACCCCTGGCAAGACAGGGCGACGTTCGCCGCGGTGGTCGCGCCGCCGCGGCTGCGTGGGACGATGTGCTCCACGGAGAATGCCTGCGTCGCGAAGCGCGCGTCGGCGGCGCAGTACTCGCACCGTCCGCGTGCCCGCTCCGTGACGAACGCGCGCAGCTCCTGAGAGACCGCCCCGACGGTCATCGCGACGCAGGAGGGACCCCGAGCGACGCCATCACCGCGCCGAGCGTCGCACCGCGGGCCTGCGCGATCTCCGCGAGCGCCGCCGCCCGATCCGCATCGAAGGCCTCCAGCGCGTCGGAGAGCGCCACGAGCTCGGCGTGCTCCGCGGCGGTGAGCCGCTCCTCCTCCCGACGACGCGTCAGCTCGGCGTAGCGTGCTCGCTCGGTCGACGCGAGCGTCGCGTTGACGCGGGCGAGCAGCGATGCCTCTTCGGGCGAGAGGACCGGCGCGACCCGGCGCGCGCGGAGCTCGAGCACCTTCTGAGCAAACGCTCCGAGCTCTTCGAGGGACATCTGGTCCACCGCGCGGAGCAGCTGCTCGGGGGAGACTCGCGCCTCGACCTGGATCACCGGCATGGCCCGATCCTACCACCGCTCCCCATCAAGCACCGCCCTCCGGCACGGGGCGAAACTCCTCCTCCCCGAAGCGCGCCAGGTAGTCCTCCCGAAGCCCGCCGCAGCGGGCGTGGTACGCGCAGCCCGCGCAGCCCGCGAGGTAGCGCCCCCCCTCCATCGGCGACGCCTCCAGCATGAACGCGTGGCCCCCCGGGTTGACCACCCGCATCCCGAGCTCGCGCGCGAAGAAGAGGCACGCCCGGTCGCCCGCGGGCACCGTGCACGGCGGCGTGTGGAGCGAGGTGATGAAGTCCTCCCGCGGCGACAGCCCCAGCGCCATCGCGGCCGACAGGTGCGGGACGACGTCGGCGATCCGCGGCACCTGCGCGTCGGCCTCCGGGTCGCCCGTCGCCGCGAGGAGCCACACGCGCCACCGCCCCACGCCGCGCGGCGTGTACGCCGAGACCACCGCCGGCAGCTCGGGCGCGGTGTCGCGGTACACGAGCACGTCCCCCTCCATCGCGAGGCCCGACGCGCGGACGGCGTCCATCGCGTCGAGGAGGAGCGCGTGGGCCCCCGGCGTGCGGGTGAAGCGGTCGTGCGTCTCGGCGCTCGCCCCCTTGATGGCGAAGGCCACCTCGGTGACGCCCGCGGCGGCGGCGCGGGCGGCGTTGCCCGGCGCGGCGAGCATCATCCCGTTGGTCTGGAGCTTCACGCGCGTGTAGCCCATGCGCCGCGCGGCCGACGCGGTGGCGAGGACGTCGCGGCGGAGCGTCGGCTCTCCCCCGCCGAGCCAGAGCGCGCGGGCGCCGTCGCGGTAGCCCCGCAGGAGGGCCTCGGCGAGCTCCCGCGATGCCATCGAGGGGCCGTCGGGCTGCGCGGAGAAGCACCCCAGGCAGCGCTGGTTGCAGCGGTAGTCGGCGGTGAGCTCGAGCCAGCGGAGCATCGCACGCGACTGTCATGCCGCGGCGCCCCGAGCGCAAGCGCGCGTCGTGCGACGCCCGGCGAAGGACGCGCCGACGCCGCGCCGTCAGTCCGCGTCGAAGACCTCGTCCACCGCGGCCGAGAACCCGGGCAGCGTCGCCGCGTGGAGCGTCTCACCGCGACCGAGCACCGCCCGCTCCTCGTAGGTGTCCGCGCCGAGCACGAGAAGCGTGATCGTCTGCGCCTCGGGGTCGACGATCCAGTACTCGGGGATCTTCGCCTCAGCGTACTCGCGGCGCTTCGTCACGCGGTCGCGGACCTCGTTCGTCGCGCCAGGGCTGATCACCTCGACGACCAGGTCCGCGTGGGTCCAATACTCCTCGGTGATGTGCGCGCGGTGGTCCCCCGCGAGGTACATCACGTCGGGCTCGCGGATGACCCCCGGACGGAGGCGGAGGCGCCCCCCGGCGACGCGCGCCACCCCTCGCGTCGGCCGCCCGTACACCTTCAAGAGCAGGAGGATCGACTCGAGGGCGGCCTGATGACGATTCGTTCCCACCGGGAGCACATCGAGGAAACCGTCGACGAGTTCGATGCGCGGGTGCTCGGCCTCGAAGGCGAGGTAGTCCTCTTCACCCCAGCGCCCCTGCGCGGGGAAGCGGGTCGCGAGCGCCCACACGGGTTCTCCAGCGATCATGTGAAGACCCCTACCGCGACGGGGCGGCGGGGGCAACCACCCGGCGCCGACCGCCTCGCCTCCACGACCCGATCCGCGCGGGTCATGGCGCGGCGCTGCCATGCGCGACGTTGCGGCGTTGGAGGCGCCGCGTATGATCGCGCCCGATGGCCTACACCGACTTCACCGTCGAGGATCTCACGCAGGGCCTCGGGCTCTGCTTCGTCGACGTCGCCGACCTCTTCGCGGGGGTGGCGCCGCGGCCGCCCGGGGTGATCCTCGCGGGGTACCTCCAGGAGGCGTCTCCCCTCGCGATCACCGCGTCGACCGAGAAGGCGCGGTCGGAGATGATCATCGCGCCCATCCTGGTCGAGGCGCGGCGGCAGGCGGGAGGCGGGGTGAGCCTGTTCTCGGGGATGGAGTTCGCGGTGGACGCCGCGCGAGGGTTCAACGGCTTCTGCGACTTCCTGTTCTCGCTCTCGCCCACGCAGGTCGCCATCGAGGCCCCCGTGGTCGCGATCGTCGAGGCGAAGAACGAGAACATCCGCCCCGGCATCCCGCAGTGTGTCGCCGAGATGTACGCCGCGCGGCTCTTCAACGAGAAGCGGGGCCGCGCGACCCCGGTGGTCTTCGGCGCGGTCACGAGCGGGAGCGACTGGCGCTTCCTGCGCCTCCGCGAGGGCCTCGTCGAGGTCGACCGCACCGAGTACTACCTCCGCGAGGTCGACCGCATCCTCGGCGTGCTCGTCCACATGCTGACGGTCGCGGCGAGGCCAACCCCGACCGAGGCCGCGTAACGTCCTCGCGGGCGCCGCGGGATCGCCGCGGCAGGGGGCGTCACCAGAAGGTGCCGCAGGTCCCGGGCTCGGAGTGTCGGCACTCCCCGGCGGGGCGGCGGGAGCACCCCCCCAGCGCCGACCTCCTCGCCCCCTCCGAGCACGGACACCACCACGTTCGGGACGGTGGCAAGGGCTTCTCGACCGGGAACGTCGCCCCGAGCCCGCTCCGGGAGTCTCGATCGAGCGATGCCGTCGCACGATCTTCGCTCGGGGAGCAATGATTCTACGAGACGCACCCCCGATCGTACTCGAAGGAGTCACGACCCCGTGGAACGCCACCCCCGATCGTGCTCGAACGCGTCACGACCCCATGGAGCGCCACCCCCGATCGTACTCGAAGGAGTCACGACCCCGTGGGGCGCCACCCTCGATCGTGCTCGAACGGGTCACGATCGTCGGGGGAAGCGCCGTTCTCATCGTTCGACGAGGCATCGATGAGCTCCCCGACGACCTACACCGCGGCCGCGCTCGCCAGGGCCGTGGGCCTGCGCGTCCCGACCCTCTACCACTACCTCCAGGAGGGTCTCCTCCCCTCCGCCCCTCGGCGCGGCCCCGCCACGGTCTACGGCGAGGAGCACATGCTGCGCCTCCGGGCGCTGCGAAAGATGCGGATGGAGGGCGCCAGCCTCGCGCGCATCAAGCGGAAGCTCCCGGCGATGTCGCTCGATCAGGTGCGGGCGATGGTGGAGCCGCCGCCTCCGCCCGCCCCCGCAGAACCGACGACAGCCGAGGACACCACGATGCAGCGCTGGGCGCACACCACGCTGGTGCCGGGGCTGGAGCTGATGGTGCGCGCCGACGCAGGGCCGCTGGTGCAGCGCCTCGCGCGGGAGATCATGGCGACGTACCGGGCCTCGACGTGACGGTGGGCGCCGCGCGCGTGATACGGTCGGCCCATGCCGTCCGACCCGGCCTACGCGCTCGACCGCGAGTATCCCAACCTGCCGCGCGCGGTGGCGGAGGCGTACCGCGACGCGCCGCCCGATGCGGTCGCGGAGGTGATCGCTGGGGTCTTCTACGCGATGGCGAAGCCGCGTCCGGCGCACCAGAGCGCGGGCGGGGAGCTCTACGCGGAGCTGTCGCCGCCCTTCCGCCGCGGACGAGGCGGCCCTGGCGGCTGGGTCATCCTCCCAGAGCCCGAGCTCTGCCTCGGCGAGCGCCCCGACCTGGTCGAGCCCGACGTCGCGGGCTGGCGCCGTGATCGCCTCCCCGAACCCCCGCCCGGCGCCACCGTCACGGTCGTCCCCGACTGGATCTGCGAGATCCACTCGAACTCCACACGCCGCCACGACCTCACCGTGAAGATGCCGATGTACCTGCACCACGGCGTCGCGCACGTGTGGCTCGTCGAGCCCGAGCTCCACACGCTCCAGGTGTGTCGGCACTCCCCGGCGGGGTGGCTGACGGTGCTCCACGCCGTCGGCGACGACCCGGTTCGCGCGCCACCCTTCGACGCCGTCGAGCTCGACCTCGCCGCGCTCTGGCGCTGGTAGCGCGCGGTGGGGCGGCGCATGGCGACAAAATGCGCGAAGGCCCTACTTCGCGGCGGCGAAGATTTCGGAGGCGCCCTTGTCGTCGGCGGGGCTCAGGAGCACGCACGCGTCGACACCGAACCCCTCGCAGAGGCGCGCAAGGCTCGTGAAGGTGAGGTTCACGCGTCCGGCCTCGATGCGCTGATACTGCTGCATTGCCATCCCACAACGCGCACCAGCCTCCTCCTGTGTCCAGCCACGCTCGTCACGCGCCGCGCGCAACCGAGCCGTGAACCGCCGTAGTAGCGCGCGGTAGACGGCACCCTCGTACTGCGGCAGGCGTTCGGCGCGGCGTCGCCGCGGGGCGGGCATGACCCGAATGCACGCGGCAATCGAGAGTTGAGCTCCACAACGCTAGAGTTGTATCGTAGTGAGCACCGAGGTGAAATGGATGGGTGCGGACACGCAGAACGAGTTGCAGACCAAGATCACGGAGTCGCTCTACGGCCTCTTCGATGACGTGATCACGAAGCAGGCCGACCACTACGCTCGATTGCCTCATGAGCGGCCGAGTCGCCAGGATGTCGAGGCGATCATCTCGCGCGCGGCCAACACGAACGCGGCAGTCGCGGCCGCCGCAAACCTCATCCCGGGTCCGCTGGGGATGCTCGCCGCGGTGCCGGAGATCATGTTGGTGCTGCGCAACCAGACCGTCATGATCTACGATATCGGCGTAGCGTATGGCCAGGAGCGCTTCATGCGGACCGAGCTCGTCGTCGGGCTCCTTGAGAGCGCTACGAAGGGGGGCACCACGAGCCTCCTCCTGGTCCAAGGCGGGAGGCTTCTCGTTCGTCGCGCGTCGCTGCGCGTGATGCAGAAGATCATCGTGATGCTCGGCGGTCAAATCACCCAGCGCGTGCTCAAGTCGATGATCGGGAAGTGGCTCCCGGTCGTCGGGGCATTGGCGATGGGAGCGTGGGCGAGGTTCACCACGAGGCAGCTCGGCGAACAGGCCGCGTCGATGCTCTCCCTGACGATCGTCGACGCCGGTGCGGTCGACGACACGCCTCAGCTCCCTACGCGTGAGGTTGGAATGCTTCCTGGAGCGATTTCGTCCCCGCCCCCCACACCGTCTCCGACGCCGAGCGCGGCGCCGCCGTCTCCGACGCCAAGCGCGGCGCCGCCCCCCGCAGACGACCCGGAGGCGCGGATCGAGCGAGCGAAGATCCAGACGCTCATCAACCTGATGCTCGCCGACGGGGAGGCGCACCCGAACGAGGTGGCCATGATCGAGGGCCTCGTCCGCGACAGCCGCCTCGCAACGTGGGAGCGCCAACGGCTCGTCGGAGACCTCTCGCAAGGGCGTCGGTGCTCGGTGGATTTCTCTGTGTTCGCAGGCTCCCCGGACGATCGGATGGGCCTCCTGTTCGCGATGGTCGGCCTCGCGATGCGCGACGGAAAGCTCCACGTCGCCGAGCGCCTCTACCTGAAGCAGGCCGGGCACCAGCTCGGCTTCTCGGAGGCGGACGTCGACGCGGCGCTCGGCGCCGAGGGCTCCAACACCGCCTCGCCCACCACCGTGCGCACTCGGCAGATGACGGTGGTCGCCGCCGGAGTCATCGCGTTCCTTCTCGTGGCAGCCGCGGTGTGGTCGGTCACCCGGGGCGATCACGATCTCAACGCTGCGGCACCGGCCGTCACCAACCCGCGACACCCCTGACATTCGATCAGGGCGACGGTGCGCGGCAATTCGCGGCGACCGATGTGCTCGTGGGGGCCGACAGACGGCGACGAGGGCACGGTCGACATGCTCGCGCGGGCGGACGACGACACCGACGAGGCGCCGGACATCCGCGTGTTTCCTGCGAGGGTCGACCCGGACCGCGAGCACGGCGGCTGGACCGAGCGTCGCCAGCGACGCCGCCATCACCGATCGCTGTCTCCGCGTGCCGAGCGCGTCGCGGCGCTCCAACGAGTGCGCATCGAAGCGTGCGGCGACGAGGGCGTGCAGACCTCCACCAGCGACGGCTGGCGCTTCCCGCGCTTCTGTGAGGACCTCTTCGAGGTTCACCGCGAGCGCCTGCGATCCCTCGGATGCAGTCCCTGTTGGGCACGCGACGCGCCCCGTCGCACCGCGGGTGCACGCATCGAGTCCGGCGTTCTCCAGCGCCGGGCCATGCGGCGGATCGACCGCAGTACACGGGGCCCTACAGAAGGTCTACGCCGACGGTCAGCGCCCGATCGACACGGCCTTCGTGTCCTCGAAACACCGTGAATTCATGGCGGATCCAGCGTTGTTCGGGCGCTGACATACGCCGCGCCATCGACCCTCTCACCGGCGAACCGCACGCCGGTGAGAAATCGGAGTTCGCGATGATGAACGCTCGCACCAGCCTCCTCGCCGTCGTCGCCTTCCTCTCGCTCGCCGCGTTCACCCCCCGTCGCCTCGGCCGACGACTACCCCCGCGGCAACAGCGGCCGCACGACGGCCGTGTGACGACGAGTCGCGCGGAAATCGTGAACGGCGACACGCGACGTCGCCTGGACGTGACCCGCGCCGCCACTCGAAGCCCGCGTTGGAGCCGCCGACGAGGCGTGTGGTAGGATCGATCGCCATGACAGCGGCCGCGCGGCGGGTCGATCCCATCTACTACCCGGAGACCGACGACATGGGGGAGGACGCTCTTCAGCGCTTCATCGCGGAGCTCTTGCGGCCGCTGGTGGCGATGTGGCTCGTGATGTGCGGGCGGCGGTGCTTCGTGGGGGCCGACCAGTTCATCTACCTCGTGGAGGGCGACACGAAGCAGCGGGTGGCGCCCGACGTGTACGTGCTCCCGGGCGTCGACCCCGACGTCGCCCCACCCTGCTGGAAGCTCTGGGAGCTCGACGCGCCCCCCTCCTTCGCCCTCGAGATCGTCTCCCGAAACCGTCAGAAGGACTACGACGACGTTCCCCCGGAGTACGGTCGGATGGGGGCCCGCGAGCTGGTGATCTTCGACCCGAAGGTGACGCCTCGCAGCCGTGTCCGCGTCCGCTGGCAGGTGTACCGCCGCGACGCGCGGGGCGCGTGGCGCCTCGCCGAACGGAGCAGCGAAGACCGGGTCTGGTGCCGCGAGCTCGGGTGCTGGCTCCGCGCCGTGGGAGAGGGACCGCGGCTCCGCCTGCGCATCGCGACCGACGCCCGAGGCGACGTGCTCCTCCCCACCGAGGCCGAGCTCGCAAGGGCCGAGCTGGTCATCGCCGAAGCGCAGCTCGGCGCCGAGCGGGCCTCACGGCAGCACGCCGAGGAGGTCGCCCGCGAAGAGGCCGCCCGCGCGCAGAGCGAGGCCGAAGCACGGGCCGCCGTGGAGGGCGAGGTGGCGAACCTGCGCGCCGAGCTCGCGCGCCTCCGCGACGACCTCCGCCGCTGACCTCGTGTCGGCCCATCACGCCGTCGATCACCGGCCGAGGGGGGTGTGGTACCGTCGGCGCCATGAGCGGCTCCTCCGCCCCGAAGGTGATGATCGCGTACGAGGTCCCCGAGGCGGACGCGAGCTGGGAGCTGGAGGAGGAGGACGTGCCGGAGTCCGCGTGGCATGACGCGATCATCGAGCTCCTGAAGCTCATCTTGCGCGAGTGGGCGGCGCGGGCGGCGCTCGACACCCTCATCGCCAGCAACCTCGCGCTCCGCTGGGAGCCCACGCTGTGGAAGGTGGGCGTCGACCCCGACGTCGCGGTGTACCTCCCCGCGCCGCCGGAGGGGGAAGACACGGCGAGCGTGTGCACCTGGGAGCCCGGGCACCACCCCCCGCGCATCGCCGTCGAGGTGGTGAGCCGGAGCACGGCGACGAAGGACTACCTCACCAAACCCGACCAGTACGCCGCCAGCAGGACCCACGAGCTCTGGGTGTTCGACCCGAAGCTCTACGGCCCCCGGGTGCACGGGGGCCCTTTCCTCCTGCAGCTCTGGCGCCGTGACGAGGGGGGGGTGTTCCGGCAGCTCTACCGGGGCGACGGCCCCTGCTGGAGCCCCGAGCTCGGCGCGTGGCTCGTGGTCACCGACGACGACACGCGCCTCCGCCTCGCGGACGACCGCGACGGTCAAAACCTCTGGCCGACGGCCGCCGAGCGCGCCGAACGGGAACGGGAGCGAGAGCGCGTGCAGGCCAACGCCCGGGCCGACGTCCTCGAAGCCGAGCTCGCGGCGCTCCGCGAAGAGCTGGCGCGCCTTCGCCGCGGCGAATGACGGCGCCGCGGCCCCCTCCTTGGGTGTCGCGCCGAAGACCGCACCTGCCCTCTCCCACCGCGCGCTACGGGAGCGCGCGAAGCTCCCCGGTCCCGTAGCGCGCCGCGTAGCGACGACGCACCCCGTAGCAGCGCCCGCGCAGCCCGCACCGGCCGCACGCCTCCGCGCGCGCGAACTCCCCCTCGTCCCAGCCCTCCGGGATCTCCCCGAGCTCCCCCTCCCCCGGCCGGTGCCGCTCGCTCACGAGGCACAGCGGGACCCCGCACATCGACGCGAAGCCCCGCACGGCGAGCCCCCGCGCCCGCGCCTCGTCGAGGGCCGCCTCGAGCGTCGGCATCACGTCGCCGTAGCGCGGCATCACGTCGCCGTCGTCGGGCACCACGTCGGTCGACTGCGCCGCGAACGACACGTTGACCAGCGCCCGCGGCCAGCGCGACGCCACCAGGTCGACGAAGGCCCCGAGGTCGCCGACGTTGCGGCGCACGATGACGTAGTTGATCACCAGCGTGACGCCCGCGTGGCGCGCGAGGTGGTCGAGGCCCCGGAGCGTCCGCGCGAAGGTCCCCGGCGCCTGCGTGATCGCGTCGCTCAGCGCCGCGTGGGCCGCGTGGAGCGACACCTGGACCACCGTCAACCCGGCCGCCACCAGCCCCTCGACCCGCGCCTCGTCGTCGAGCCGAACCGCGTTGGTCTGGAGCGCCACGCCCACCCCCGCCACGTCGTGGGCCCGCGCCAGCGCGACGAAGTCCGCGAGGCCCGGGTGGAGCGTCGGCTCGCCGCCCGTGAGGGTCACCAGGTGCCCCGCCGCGGCCTCCGCCACGATCGCCTCCCGCACGCGCGCGTCCCCCGCCGGCGGCAGGTGCGTCGACACGAAGCAGAACGAGCACGCCTGGTTGCAGTGGAAGTACACCCGCACCAGCGCCTCGGTCACCGGGCGCCCCGAGCCCGGCAGCACCGTGAGGTTGCGCTGGACGAACTCCCGCTCCACCTGTTGCGCCACGGGCGCCGCCAGCGCGAGGCGCCGCCGGGTCCGCTCCTCGGTGACGGGCGTCACCGCCGCGGGCTCCCCGAAGCGCGCCAGGGCCTCGCGCGAGAAGCCCGGGCACGCGTCGCGAACCGCGCACCGGTCGCACACGGGCAGGCGCTCCCGCCCCGGCCTGTCTCCGCCGCCCCGCGTGAGCGAGAAGAGGTGCGCCGCCCGCGCCGGCGACGGGAACACGCACGGCGTCAAGGGCGCGTCGGGC
>CAZJJQ010000040.1:0-13763 GCA_964546345.1 uncultured Planctomycetales bacterium | reverse complement strand
GCCTTTGGGCGTCAGCTCAGCAACGCGACTCGATGGGTGCGTGCTCACACGGGTGTCTGCGCCACTCGATCCTCGAAGTGGGCCCGCTCGAGTAGCACGCGCCCGGGGCGAGGGGGCACGGGCAGGGGCGCACGCGGCCCCAGGGGAGCGGCGGCGCCCCCCCTCCCCCGCCGCCCCCACCCTCCCACGGACCCCTCCGGAACCGGGGGGCTTCCGCGTGCGCGCGGGGCCCGGTAGCGTGCCCGGCGGCGGGGGCGAGCTACCGCACCGCCGGGAGGGCGCGACGCGATGGACGGAAACGCACGGGAGCAAGGGAGGCCGGGCGCGCGCCGAGGGCGTCGCGGATCGGATCGTGGCCGCGGGGTGCGCGCGGTGGCGTGCGTGCTCGTCGCGTGCCTGTTCGGGCAAGGGCCGGCGGGCGTGCTGCTCGGGCGCGGACTGCCCGAGGCGCGCGCGGGCGACGAAGCGGGGCCCTCGCCGGAGGGCATGTCGGCGGCGGAGCTCGCTGGCGCCATCGAGAAGCACCTGCGGGAGTTCGACCGGTTCGAGGCACGCATGTGGAAGGACATCCGCCGCCTCTACGCGGACCGCAACCAGCAGTTCACGGAGGTGCTGACCGAGCTGCGGATGCGGATCGGGGACCTCGGGGAGGAGATCGAGGCGAAGCAGCTCGCCATCGATCAGGTCCACGCCGACGTGAAGAGGGAAGGACGGAAGCCCCTGCACCAGGAGACGGAGCGGCTCAAGGTGCTCGAGGTGGAGCTGTCGGGGCTCAAGGGGAAGGTCGCGTCGCTCGAGGGGCGGTTCTCCAAGGTGTCGGCGGAGCACCTGACGTTCGAGATGGGCGCCGTGCCGCAGGTCGAGGCGCTGAAGGCGGCGATGCGGGGCGCGGGGCAGCTGCTCGTCGAGAAGGTGGGGAAGCTCACCGAGATCGGCATGCGGAGGTTCCCGCAGAACCCCTACTTCCAGACGTCGGCTTGGAGGCCCCAGCAGGTGGTGCGGGGCGGCGGGAAGGCGGCGCCTGCGGACGCGGGCACGCTCGTCCCGGTGGAGGGCACGCTCAACGACGTCGAGTTCCTCGCGAAGCTCAACGAGCCGCTGTTCGCGAAACAGGGCCTGAAGCTCCCGACCGAGTTCTATCGCGTGGGGCTGCCCGAGTACGCCGACCTCGGCGAGCTGAACGGGGTCAAGCAGCTCAACCTGTTCAAGGAGTGGGAAGACGCGAAGGACTACCTCGGGGATCGCTTCCGGGGGGCGGACCAGCGGATCTACCGGATCGAGGCCGCGGAGCTCGTGAAGACGGCGACGGGGCGGAAGGCGCTGATGCAGATCGCGGCGGACCTGCTCGGGAACCGGGACCTGGCCGACTTCCGCGTGCCCATCCCGGACGCGGAGGCGTACGAACGCGCGGTCCTCGAGCGGGTACAGCCGCGGCCCGCGATCCGGCCCGAGCCGCCGGCGCCGGCCCCCGAGCGCCCGCCGGAGTCGAAGCTCGACCTGGTCAAGCCCGAGGCCTCGAGCCCGGAGGGGAAGCTCGAGGGGAGCCTCGACCTCGCGAGGAGGCGCCAGCTCACGGAGGCCTTCCCGGACCTGGAGGGCGCGAACCAACGGGAGGCGCTGATCCGGCCGGAAGAGGCCGACGTCAAGATCGCGGAGATCTTCGAGGAGCAGCGCCTCGAGGCCCTGGCCGAGGCCACCGCCAACGAGGTGGACGCCGACCTGAAGGCGCAGGCAGCCGAGACGCTCGACAAGCTCGGGAAGGTCCATACGCCCGAGGCCGGGCTCGCGTGCGTCGAGCAGGGGAAGGCGACCTTCAACGCGCAGCCGGAGGCCGTCCGCGCGAGGATCAGCCGGGGGCGCTTCCTGGCGGAGCTGTGGAAACAGGGGCTCGAGGGCATGAAGGAGGCGAAGGGTCCCTGGCACAACCGGGGGATCAACCAGCTGTTCCTCTGCATCGGGCTGTGGGACATCGGCTTCACCCTGGTGCAGGACGGACTCGTGCCCGCCGCGAAGAAGGCCGGCCTGCTCGTGGGCATCAGCCTCACGCTGTCGTGGCTGGCGAAGCAGGGCGCCGCGGAAGGGGCCGGCCGGCTCGCGGTGGCGGGGCTCGTGCTGTCCGAGGTGGTGGTGCTCGGGTTCACGATCTTCGGGCTCATCGACCTGTGGGACCGGTTCGCGAACCGCCTGCCCGAGTACCTGGCGGAGCAGACCTACACGGCGCAGATCCTCGGGACGAAGCCGTGGACGCTCGTCGATCCGCAGGGGAACCCCCAGGCGGAGACGTCCATCGGCTTCCTCACACACCCGGAGAGTCCCGCGTTCGGCCTTCCGCGCGCGACGTGGTTCCTCAAGTACCGGTCCGACACGGAGCTCCTGCAGGCGATCGCCGACTACTACGCGGTCCTCAAGCGCGCGTTCGGCGGCGCGGCGCTCATGCCGCCGCACTTCGACGCGGCGCGCAACCACGCCCAGTACACGAAGACGATCCTCGGGGAGTGGGCCGCGAAGCACAAGGAGCTCCACGACGAGGTGAGCGCACGCTTCGAGGAGCGCCGCCGCAAGCAGCTCGAGCAGGAGACGAACCTCACCTACCCGGTCTCGAAGAGCCCCCGCCCCGTGCCGGCGGGCCAGATCCTCGCGGTGAAGATGATTCCCGAGATCCCGAAGCGCACCGACAAGGAGATCCGCATCCTCACGTACCAGGCGGTCGCGGGGCTCCCCGGCGACGAGGTCACGGCGCAGCCGAGCGTGGGGATGCGGAGGGGAGACGACGCGCCCGTCGCCGCATCGCTGCCGGCGAAGCCCCTCTCCTTCGGCGTGGGGCAAGCCTATCGGCTCTACAGCACCGAGAGCACCTTCCGGCTCGCGGGCCCGGGCGACTACACGGTGCGCATCGAGCAGCACCTCACGCCCGCCGGCCGTGACCCCGAGCCGCGCGAGCTCAAGTTCTCGATCCTGGGCGACGAGGAGCCCGCGACGCCGGCGACGGTGGGCCTCTCCCTGTTCACCGGGAACGAGGGCAAGGTGGTGCAGACCAGCTTCTCCCACGCGATGTTCGTCCGGCTCAAGTTCGACCCGCCTCCGGAGAAGGACGCCGCCGCGATCAAGGCCTACTGGGAGGAGCGGCACCGGTTGGGCAGGCAGATCGACGGCAAGTGGCTCGTCATCAAGGCGCAGTGCGAGGGGAAGACCCGCTACGCCTACGAGCGGATGACGTACTATCCGGGCTCGACCTCGTTCGAGCTCTCGTCGTCCACGCAGGTCGGCGGCTTCCCGGCCGGGCCGGGGCTCCACGAGATCGTCGCCACGGCCTCCGTCCTGGGCCGCACCTACACCGCCGTCGAGAAGTTCGACAGCCAACCCTTTCCGGCGCACGTCGAGGGCCTCAAGGCCAATCTGAAGGCCGCGCCGGGATACGTCGCACAGGCCAAGAAGGAGCTCGCCGAGAAGGGACCGACCGCGAAGCCGGAGCTGCGGGCCATCTACGAGAAGGGGGTGCTCAACGCGATCTACATGCACGGCACCTACGTCATCCAGGACGGCCGCTACGCGGAGGGCATCGCCATGATCGAGGGCGTCCTCCCCGACCTCCTGCCGCGGATGGGCGACTACGATCGCAACGTGCTCCTCGGCCAGCTCGCCGATCGTGCCGCCGAGTTCGGCGACGCGCAGCGCCTCCTCACCTATCGCATGCAGATCCCCGGGTTCCGGCTCGACTACCTGGCGCACCAGTACCTGATGCTGACGGGCGACCTGGTGCGGGCGCGGCAGATGTACGCGGAGTACCAGCAGAAGTCGGGAGACAAGTCCCCGCCGCGCTTCCCCCTGACCGACGGGGAGATCCTGCGATGAGCGGGGGAGGTGGGGAGCGGCGAGGGGAGGGAACGCCGGGGCCGCACCCCCGGGGGCTCGCGCCCGCGCGGGGCGCGCACGCCCGCGCGAGGGCGTGGGGCCTCGGGTTGCTGCTGGCGGCCTTCGGGCCCACGCCAGTGCCTCTGCGCGCGGACGAACCGATCGACGGCTTCGTGAAGGGAGAGCGGGTGTTCTCCGCGACGCTCACGGTCGGCGCGCGCGAGTCGTCCACGGGCATCCAGGGGGACGGGGCCGCGGTCTACGTGGTGCACGTGGAGGGAGCGGCGACATCGCCGGGCGGCCGAGCCTTCGACGCCCTCTACCAACACGGGGGACCCGGTGGCGACGGTGCGCTCCCCGCCCGGAGCCCTCGCATCGAGGTCCGCGCCGGGAGCGAACGCGTCTACCGCGACTTCGAGCCCTACGCGGCGGAGGAGGGCCAGGGTGCGCGGCTGCCCGCCTTCCGCGAGGATCACGTCTACGAGTTCCTCTGGCGCCCCAAGGCCGGCGGCCCGATCGCCGTGGTCTCCCCTCCCATGACGTTCGACGCGCCTCCGACGGACACCCTGCGGGGCGAGTTCCAGGTGTCCGTGTTCCGGGCGATCCGCGACGAGGGACGGCCCTCGCCGAAGGAGCCCGTGGCGCCGGCATCGCCGAAGGAGCCCGTGCCCCCGGTTCCGCAGAAGCAGCCCGACCCGCCGACGGCGGCTCCGCGCGGACCGCGGCTCGCCCCGGGGGAGCTCTCGGGGGACGAGTGGGTCGGCAGCGCGCTCGGCACGGGGCGCATGTCCCTCGAGAAGGACCTGCTCGTGCTCTCCCTGGGCCCCGAGGACGACGGCACGCGCTGCTGGAGCCGGGTGGCCATCGAGGGGGACTTCGACCTGACCGTCACCTACGCCTTGCTGGACTGGGCGCCCGGCCCCCGCCAGTCGCCTTCGCTCGACCTCTACGTGAGCGAGGAGGCGAACATCACCCCCTCCACGATGCAGGTGTCCCGCGCCGACTTCGAGGACGCGAAGCTCGTGTTCGTCCAGCCCGGCACGGAGCCGACGCCCACGAAGGACCGCACGGACGGTCGCTTCCGCGTCCGGCGGGAGGGCGACTCGTTCACCGTCTGGCAGGGAAGGGGCGCGGAGGACGCGCCGCTCGCGAAGGTGGAGCGGCGGGTGGGCGCCTCCACATGGATCGGCTTCGGGCTGACGAAGGGCGGAGACGGCACGCTGAAGGTGGCGCTGCGCCCTTCGTGGACCGCGTCGCCTCCGCTCCCGGAGGGCAGGCCCTCCCTCCCGAAACCACCGGCGAACCCGCGGCCGGACGCCGACCTGCCGTCGTTGCCCGCCACGGAAGGTCCGTCCATCGTCGGCACCTGGGAGTGGAGCCCCCCCACTGCGGGGGCCTCGGGCCCCACCGGCCTCCTCGTCTTCGCCTCCGACCGCTCGGTCGCGGGAGGCGGAGGCAAGTACGGCACCTGGGTGCAGGACGGCCGGACCGTGGTGGTCCGCTGGTCGCGGGGCGCGGCGCCGTTGACGCTGCTGCTGAGCGACGACGGCCGCACCCTCACGGGCCGTGACGCCTCGGGCGCCTCCCTTCGCGCGACCCGGAAGCCCTGAGCCGACGATCGTCCCCGGCGATTCCGTCAATGAGCGGGCGTCGGCACCACGACCTCGTTCGACACCACCGAGGGCTTGAGGCCGATCCAGGCTCGGACCCGATAGCGATAGGCGAAGGCCGGGGCCACCTGGGCGTCCACCATCGACGTCACGTGTTTGCCCATGAGGACGCGGATCACGCCGAAGACCCCGCCCTTGGGCTTGCGTTCGACGGTGTAGCCCGTCACACCCGCGGGGCCTCCGGCCGTCCAGGAGAGGAACACCTTCGGGCCGAAGGCCGGCGTGGCGGTCAACGTGAGCGCGTTCGGGGGCGGGTTGCCCGGCAGCGGCGGGGGGTTGCCGGGGAACGGGGGCAGGTTGCCCGGGAAGGGTGGGTTCGGGCCGGGCGGAGGCGGAGGAGGAGTGGGCGGCGACGGCGGGCTGCCCGCAGCGACGATGCGGAACTCGCCCGTCACGCTGGTGGCCCAGCTCACGCCGGTGTCCACGACCTTGTCCACCCACGCGGCCTCGAGCCTGGCGTGGTCGGTGACCGGACCCTGCACCGGCCACGCGAAGGTCCCGGGGCTGACCAGGGGTGTGGCCGTGAGCAGCTTCCACGACGCCCCGCCATCCGTGGAGAGGGAGAAGCGGACGCCGCCGCCCGGCAGCGTGGTCGTCCACGTCACGGTGCGGGTGGTGCCGACGGGGAGGACGTCTCCCGGCTTCGGGGACGTCACGGCGATCTCGCTCACGACCGCCGCGTTCGGCCACACGCGGCACGCCTCCATGACGAACTTGTAGTTGCCCTGCTTGAAGTCGTCGGGGTTGCGGGAGTAGTAGTGATGCTGCTGGTGGTCGTCGTAGCCCATGTAGAGCGGCACGGTGCCGGGACGGTTCACCCCGGGAGGCACGACGTAGCCGGCCGCCTTCTGAGGCTGGTAGCCGCGACGCGTCACGTAGTCGTCCCTCGAGAGCGGGTCCGCCGTGTAGTAGTAGTCGCCCGTCCCCGGATGCCACAGGCGCCAGAAGAAGACCCCGCCGGAGAACGGATGGACCGAGAGGTAGGCGTACGGCCCGCCGTCCTTCCAGCCCTTCGCGACGAAGGCGTCGCGCTCGGAGGCGTGGGCCGTGTAGAAGTGCATGAAGCTCGGATCCCACCGGTAGAGGTGGTGGAGGGGCACCGCCGTGACGGTGCCCTCCGCAGCGGCGGCCGACGGCGGGCGCACCCCCGCGACCCCGGCGAGCGCGAAGAGGACGGCGACGGCGGACGCGATTCTCATGGCGTCACCTCGGGGTCTCCGGGGCTCGATCGAGCGCCGCAGACCTGCTGCATCTTCGCTCCGCGCAAGGACCGGGGTCGGGCGAAATCGCCGCGATCGGAGTCATCGGCATGCACGGGACCGATGCATCGGGGCCGTTGCGCCACCTCGGACCACCGCCAGGGATTCCGGCCCTCCGGCCCCCGACCCCCGCGAGCGCAACTCCCCATCCCCGGGAGCCGGCTCCCGGTCTGGGCAGGTCCCTCTGGCGGCCGAGACCTTTCGGCGTGCGCGCCAGGGCCACCCCAGGTATGACGCAAGGGCTGCCGGCGCAACGGAGCCGCGGAACGTGGAGGGCTGGTCGATGCACGCGACTCGATGGCGAGGCATCCTGCTCCTGGCGATCCTCGGGGTCACTTCCACGCCGGGGGTCCGCGGAGCACGGGGCGACGGGCCCCCTCCTCCGGAGGGCACCACCGAGCTCGTCGAGGCCATCCGCCGCCGCGTGGCGGTCCTCGGCGCCTCCCGCGTAGAGGTGCTCGCCCCGAACCCGGGCGGTGCGAACCTCACCTTGACCAGCCCCGGGCCGGAAGGCGCGGGCGCGACGATCCTCCGGGTGGACGTCATGGTCGGCACCAGGGATCCCCAGTCAGCCGAGGCCACCTTCGCCAGCCGGAAGGACCCCGGGGGCTCGAAGCAATGGCGCCGCCACGGGAACGTGGGGCTCGATGTGGGCAAGACGGCGCTGCTCGACGTGTACGAGCGGCGCGGCCAGAGCTGGCAGGGGCATGCGACGTGCCTGTGGCGCGGGAGCCTCTTCCGCGGGGTTGCCTTCTGCGAGTTCACCGTGAAGTACGTGGCCCCCACGCCGGTGCCTCCCGGCGAGGACGCAAGGGCCGCGCAGGCCGCATGGGCGGCCTCCCAGGCGGCAAGCGTCGAGCAGCTCGCTCACCGGCTGTACGAAGCCCTGGGCCAGGCGGAGACGATGCGCGGTCCCCAGATCGAGCTGGTGATCCTCGATCCGAATCCGGCGCCGCTCGGAGGGGACGGCCTCGAGTCCCGCCCCTTCACCGAGCACTTCTGGATCGCTTCGATCACCGGGTCCAAGCTGGCCCGCGGCGCCTGCGCCGACGGCGCGAGCCTCCTGCTCCTCCGCGCCCGGGTGCCCGCGGCGGGCCGTGTGCGCTTCGAGCTCCGCGGTGAAGGGGAGCTGGGCGGCCTCTTCCCCCTCGAGAAGGCGGCGGATCCCCTCGAGGCGCCGGTGGCCCCGAGCCTCGAGATGGAGGCGATGCTCCTTCCGGAGCCCGGCGGGCTTGCAGGGGTCGCGCTCTACCGCCCGCCCAGGGACTTCGGCGAGGGGAAGGGACCCCGCGGGATCGAGCTCTTCGTCCGCTTCGCGCCCGCGGACGGGAAGGCCCCCCTCCTGACCGCGTCCACCTCGTTCAAGCTGATCCGTCCCCCGGTGGTCCTCGTCCACGGCACGTACGACAACCCCGACGACTGCTGGCGAACGCTGTCCCCCGGCGGCAACGCGGACCACCTCCGCACCATGGAGCAGTGCCTGCTCGCCGAAGGCTTCCGACCGTTCACCCTCGACTACGGGGCCACCAGCGGGAACGCGAACCCGAGCGCTCCTCTCGACAACGCCTACCGGATCTGGGCCGGACGCGACGGCATCAACCCCGCGCTCAGGACCCTCCGCGCCGAGGGGTTCGCCGCCACGCGCGCGGACCTCGTCTGCCACAGCCTCGGGGGCCTCTTGGCGCGCCTCTTCGTCGCCAAGGTCCGAGGCGCGAGGGAGTCGAACTACCGCAGCACCGACGTCAACCGAGTGATCACCCTCTGCTCGACCCATCGCGGCTCGGAGGTCATGGGCCTCTTCGCCGCCTACGACGCGTACCAGACCTCGAGCTACACGCCGGCCGCCTTCTGGACGTCCCTGTTCCTCGGTGGGCTCGACCGGCTCGAGCAACGCATCACCACCGAGGCGCCCGTGGCCCAGGTGCCGGGCAGCCCCTTCCTGCGCAGCCTCGGCGCCACGCGCGTGCGCGCCCACGCGATCGCCTGCGTCGCCGCCGACGCGGACCTCGCCCAGTACGGGGGCCTCTATGCCCGCCGCGGGAGCATCCTCTGGAGCGCCACGACTCGCGAGGCGATTCGGGAAGGGATCGGGATCCAGCTCGGCAGGTCCGGTGGCGCGAAGGAGCTGCTCGAGCTCTACGACGAGCAGGAGCGCGCACAGGCCCGGGTGTCCGAAGCCACGCGGGTCACGCACGCGGGCACGGTCGCGCCCCCGCCCGAGCTCGTCGCCGCGGTCGAGGAGGTTCGCCGACGCGGGATCAGCGCCCTCCGTCGCATCGTCTTCGACGGCCCGAACGACTGCACGGTCAGCGAGGTCAGCGCGAGGGGCGGCCTCGCCCCGCCCTATGCGACGACGATCCCCGGGGTGCTGCACGGCTTCGCTCCGCAGTACCCGGCGGTGCAGGCCCGGGTCGTCGAGCTCCTGCGCAGCAAGGGCGACACGCTGTTCACCCCGGAAGGCTTTCCCGCGGCGTATCCGTAGCCCGACCGAAGGCGCCGGCCCAGGGCCCGCCCCGGCGCCCGGGGACCTGGACCCTCGGGGGAGGACGGCCTACCGGATGCAGTCCTCGTGGATTCAAGGGGGCGGCGGGGGCGGCACGCCCGGCCGCCCCTTCCGGGCGCGCGTGCGGAAGTCTCCGGCAGGACGGGCCCCCGCCCCGCCCCTACGGGCCGGCGGGCGCCTCGACGACCTCCGGCACCTCGGGCTCGACGCCGACGGGGCGGGAGATCGCCACCGAAGGCCGGCCGCGCTCGGGGCGCGGGACGCCCTTGCCCCGCTTCGGGGAGAAGCGGCCGTAGTACGTGTAGGTGCAGCGCGGCTGCTCGGCCCGGCGCGTCCGCTGCACGCGCGCGTGGCGGAGCTTCTCGAGCCGGAGCGCCGCGCTCGCGACGGGGCCGCCCAGCCACCCCGCGAGGCGGCCCCGGAGGCCCACCTCGGCGATCAGCTCCCGGCGCAGCACGCGGACGCGTTCGACGATCGGGTGGCCGCCGCGGGCCAGGTCCCGCTCCATGGCGGCGAGGAAGGGTACGTAGGCCACGAACATCCGCTTCATCGCCGCACGCCGCATCTGCACCAGCTCGTGGTCCCAGTCGGCCGTCTTCCGCCAGCCATTCCAGTGGACCTGCATCATCCGATAGAGGGACGGCCCGAGCTCGTGGAACTCCTGCCGGAACGCGAGGTCGAGCCGCCGCTCGAGCACGTCGTCGGACAGGTGCGCGTGGTGCCAGTTCTGCCGGGCCTGGCCATGCATGTCCGGATAGGGGAAGTCCGCGCGCAGCCGCCCCTCCCGCTTCATGACCGCATGCAGCTCCGTCCCCGGGATGGGCATGTAGAGCATGAACTGGTTGTAGACGCAGCCGAAGCCGATGGCGTGCGCCACCTCGCGGTCGAGATCGGCCTCCCGATGGTGCTCGAACCCCAGGATCGTCGAGCCCAGAACCTCCACCCCGTGCGCCTGGAGGGCGGAGACGAGCCCGCGCAGGTCGATCTCCCGCGACTTGCGGAAGGCCGTCCCGCTCGACTCCTCCAGGCCGATCCACACGAAGGAGTACCCCAGCTTGACGACGTTCTCGACACCGAGCTTGAGGAGCCCGTTGGCGGAGGAGAACACGCTGAACCGGTGCGGCCGACGCTGCGCCTCCATCAGGCGAAGCAGCTCGAGGGCGCGGCGCGTGTCGAGCGAGAAGTTCTCCGACATCACGAACAGCTCTTGCCTGCCGGCGTCGGCATGGGCGTTCGCCACGGCCATGAGGTCCTCGGCGGTGCTCAGCCAGCGGACGAACCGGCCGCCGAACTTGTGCGAGGTCGAGCAGAAGCTGCACTTCATCGGGCAGCCGACGTCGGGGAGGAGGAGGCCCGCGGCGCTGCGGGGCAGGGGGACGCCCATCACGCGTTTGCCCACGCTCGCGTCCACCAGGGGCGCGTGGACCCGCGTCCGGTCCTTGAGACCCACCCCGGGCATGGCGGCGTAGTAGTCGAGGCCGTCCCGCTTGACGAACGTGACGCCCCCGCCGTGGAGGCCCTCGCGCGTGAGCCACGCGCCCACGCTCGACGGCGACTCGGGGACCCGCGCCCGCTCGAACCCGGGCCTCCAGACGTCGAACGTCTCGGTGCGGTCGAGCGCCCGCATCCGCACGATCAGCTCGCGCAGGACGTCCTCGTCGTTGGCGATGTGCCCCCCGACGTCGATCGCCACATGGGGCAGGACGCGCCGGACGTGACGGTACGTCTCGAGGAGGCTCTCGAAGTTGGGGAGGATCGAGGAGATCCCGACGCGGTCCCACGGCTGGGCCGCCAGCACGGCCTCGAGCTGCTCCGGCTGCGGGAAGTTGAGCACGGCGACGTCCGCGCGCAGGTTCACGCCGAACAGGTCGAAGGCGAACGCGCGCGCCGACATCTGCACGGTGTACCAGGTCTGCCCCCTCGTCACCTGGTTGCTGAGGAGCGACATGGGGTTCTTGAAGCGCGTGCTCGCCGTGTCCACGCCGTACGGGCCGACGACCGTGGAGAAGAGGATCTTCTGCAGCGGACGGGCGGCGGACGGATCGGACATGCGCGGAGGCTCCGGGAGGACGCGATCGAAGGCTCGGCGGCGCTCGGCCCGGGCGCGCCACGCGCCCGGTGACGACGCGGAGCGTCGGTCTCGGGCGGGAACGCGGCGGGAGGGCCGACCGTGGGGCCGCGGGGACGGAGAGGGCGGGCGGTCGCTGCGGTCCTCGAGCACGCGGCGCGATCGTCGGAGAGCGGAAGACGCAGGACTCTAGCGAACGAGCCGGCGGCGGCGCGCACATTTTCGGTCCGCCGACGCGCGCGCACGGTCGCTGGGCGTCGATCCACGCACGAATCCGCATCGCTCACGCTGCGCGTGCATCGACGCCGTTGCGCGACATGTCCCCGCGGCGCGCAGGCGTGCCCGCCGCGCCTCCTCGCACCCGTCGTCGAGCACGCCCCGCCTGCGCACGGGCCCCTCCCCCCCGCGCCCCCCCCTCCCGAGGCCCTTGCGTCCGACGCGCCCGTCCGGCGCGCGTGTGTCACCCGTCGGCGTCGAGGTGGCACTTCTTGTACTTCTTGCCGCTGCCGCACCAGCACGGGTCGTTGCGGCCCGGCGCCTCGCGCCGCGCGAGGGGCTCGACCGGGGCCTCGTAGACCCGGTCGGGATCGGCCACGGGCGCGCCGTCGGGCCGCTTCAGGCGTTCGGCGTCGGCGAGGATGTCCTGCAGGTCCTCGCGCAGGTACTCGCGCTCGAGCTCCTCGTCGAACTCCTCGTCGAGCTCCTCGTCGTCCTCATCGCCGACTTCGTCGTCGTCGCTCACGCCGAGCCACTCCCGGCAGGCCACGTACTTCGCCTCGTCGACGTCGCTCCAAGCGGCGTCCCCGCCGCGCAGGGTGCGGCCGAGCGCGAGGCCCGTGGAGTTCGCCTCGTGCCCGAACCGCGTGTCCTGCAGCACGAACGCGTCCCAGCGCCTCCGCATGTCCTCCAGCAGCACGTCGTCCTCGCACCCGCTGCACAGCTCGGCCGCCCACCCAGGGTCCTCCTCGAGCGCCTCGAGGAGCACCTCGCGCACGAGCGCGCGCGGGCCGGGATGGTCCGCGATCGCGACCGTCAGCGCATCCCGGTCGTACGACCCCCGCGCGGCGGCGGCGCGCGCCGCGATCAGGGCGACCAGCGCCGGCTCGCCGAGCTCGTCGAGCGCATCGAGGACCGACTGGTGGAGGAGATCCTCGTCGGAGGTGCGCGGCACGGCCCGCACCAGCGCCGCGATGCCCTTCGCTCCGCCGACCACCGCGAGCGTGTCGGCGGCAAGGCAGGGCGCGTTCCCGTCCCCGGGTGCGTCCGAGAGCGAAAGATCGTCGTCGTCCAGGACGGCCGCCAGCCACGCGTCGGCGTCCGCGGGCGCCGCCCGTGCGGCGGCGACGAGACGAGCGAACGGCACCTCCGGGTCGCCGAAGAGCCACCGGACCCAGGCCGGCGGCGGCCACGCGCCCCCCTCGGGGCGCAGGGCCTCGAGGCAGGCCTCGAGCGCGGGAGGATCGGAGTCGTCGGGGGAGCTCGGGGGGCGCGGGGGGATGGACATGGGGGGCTCCCGGAGCGGAGGATACTCCGCAAGAGACTACGGCCCCTGCGGAGTCGTGCGGGACGGGGCGCCCCCCGCCCGTGTACGACACGAGAAGGAGGGTACGCCCTTTCCGTCAGACCGGCGGGAGCGCCGCGGACTGCCGCAACAGCTCCGCCATCCCGGCGAAGAGGGTCGCCAACGTCGCAGCCGCCTCCCGGGGAGCCTCGATGCGCACGCCACCGTCGGCGGCCCGAACGAAGGTCACGTTCGCGAGCTGGTCGCCGACGGGCGACCGGGCGGGCGCCGCGTTGGTCGCGCGCGCCCCCTTGCCCGCTCGCACCCCCGCCGACGTCGCCACGACCGCGGGTGCCCGACGTTCGACGCTCCGGCGCCCCTCGTCGGCAGGACCTCCCCCGTCGGCCCGCTCCTCGGCGGCAGCGACGATCTCGTCGATCGCCTCCTCCGCGGCACGCGCGGGCTCCGGCGCAACCTCCTCGGCCTGAGACGCGCCGCGCGCCCTGGCAGGGGCGGCGGGCCGGGCCACGAGGCGCTCGAGCCTCGAGAGGAACGAGGTGGACCGTTCGAACCGCACCTCGTCGGCCGTCCCGTCGAACAGCCCCGTGAAGAGGGCCCGCTTGTCACCCACGAGATCGGCGATCCGCTCCTCGATGCAGCCCTGGCTCACCAGCGCATAGACGTCGATGGGCTTCGTCTGGCCCAGGCGGTGGATGCGGCCGATGCGCTGCTCGAGCACCGCCGGGTTCCAGGGCAGCTCGAGGTTCACGCAGCAGCTCGCCGCGCGCTGGAGGTTGAGCCCCACCCCACCGGCATCCGACGCGAACAGCACGCGGACCTCGGGATCGTCGTGGAAGTCCACCAGGTTGCGCTCCCGCTCCTTCGCCCCCTCCCGACCGGTGAAGAAGAC